>CAITYE010000178.1 GCA_903896535.1 uncultured Paracraurococcus sp. | reverse complement strand
GCCGCTCGGCCCTGGGCAGTGGGGCGCCGCGACGCGGCTGCTGCGCGCGGCCCCCGATCTGGCACGCGATGGGCTTCGCTACCTCTGGCAGCTGCGGCGAGCCGGCGTGCCGGTGCTCTGGGGCTGCACGCCGCTCGGCTGCGAAGGCAACGACCGCTTCGCCGCCTTGCGGATCGCCACACCGGAGGGCGAGCGACGCATCGCGGCCGATGCCTGCGCCCTCAACCTCGGCTTCCAGCCGGAAACCGGGCTTGCCCGCGCGCTCGGCGCGGCGCATCGCTTCGTCGATGCCGGACTGGGCCGGCTGGAGACAGTGACCGATGCGGCGGGCCGCACCTCCCTGCCCGGCGTCTTCGCAGTGGGCGATGGCGCGGCAATCGGCGGTGCGCGGATCGCGCTGGCGCGCGGGCGGATCGCCGGCCTCGCCGCAGCGCGGGAACTCGGCTTCGCGGCGCCCGAGGATGCCGAAGCGCAACGCGCGCTGGCGCGCGCCGAGGCCTTCCAGACCGCGCTCTGGCAGATCTTCGCGCCGCCGCCTTTCGACGCCGGGGCGATCGCCGATACGACGATCCTCTGCCGCTGCGAAGAAGTTACGGCTGGCCAGGTGCGGGCCGCGCTCGCCGCCGGGCTCGGCAGCCTCGGCGCGGTAAAAAAGGCGACCCGCGCTGGCATGGGCCGCTGCCAGGGACGGATGTGCGGCGCCACCCTGGCGCGGTTGACCGGGGCCGAAGCGGAAGCCGGCTTCGCCGCACCGCGCGCGCCGGTGAAACCTGTGCCGGCCGCCGCCCTGATGCGGGAGGTACCCGAAGGCGAGACCTGGCCGGCCTTCCCGCGCCCCGTTTACAACACGCGCGCCCGTTACAACACACGTGCCGGCGACGCGCGCGGCGGGACCGCTTACCCCGCGGTGCCGCCGCATTGCGATGTGCTGGTTATCGGGGGCGGTGCGGTTGGGCTGGCGACCGCTCTTTATCTCGCCCGCGAGGGTTGCGATGTAGCGCTTGTCGAACGCGGCGAAGCCGGCATGGCCGCGAGTACCGCCAATGCCGGCAGTTTGCATGTGCAGCTCCTCAGCTACGATTTCGATGGCGAGAGCGATCATGGTCCGGCGATCGACCGGCTGCGCCTGGGGCCGCCAAGCATCGCCCTGTGGCGGGAGATTGCGGCGGCGGCAGATGAGGGACTCGGCATCCGCACCGAGGGCGGGCTGATGCTGGCGGAAACCCCGGAACAGTTGAGCTGGGTGCGCGCCAAGGTGGCGGTGGAACGCCGCCAAGGGTTGGCGAGCCATGCCCTTGGCGCGAACGAACTCTACAGCCTCGCCCCCTATCTCGGCCCGGGCTTTCTCGGCGCCTGCTGGAGCCCGGATGAGGGCCAGATCGACCCGCTGCGCGGGACGCTGGCGCTGCGCGGGCTGGCCCGCGCCGCCGGGGCGCAATTGTACGAAGGCGTGGAGGTGCAGGCGATCGCCCGCGATGGCGCTGGCTATGCCATCACGCTCGGCGAGGGGCAGGTGCGCGCAGGGCGGGTGGTGAATTGCGCCGGCGCCTATGCCGGGCGAATTGGCGCCATGCTCGGGCTGGATCTGCCGGTGGTCGGCTCGGTGCAGCAGGTCATTGCGACAGAGGCGGGGCCCACGACCATGCGGCATCTGGTGGCGCATGCCGGCCGGCACCTCTCCCTCAAGCAGGGCGATGGCGGGCATCTGCTGGTGGGCGGCGGCTGGGCGGGCACGCTCGATGCCGCGGGCGCGCCGCGCAACCTGCGCCGCTCGATCGAGGGCAATCTGTGGGTCGCCGGGCGGGTCGTCCCGGCACTGGCAAGCATGCAGGCGATCCGCGCCTGGACCGGACTTGCGGTCGAAGTGGATCGCGCCCCGCTGCTGGGTGAGGCGCCGGGCCTGCCCGGCTTCTTCCAGGTGGTGACCAGCAACGGCTACACCCTGGCGCCGATCGCCGGGCGGATGACCGCAGAGGCGGTGCTGGGGCGGGCGACGATCCCGCCCGAGTTCACCTTGGCGCGGTTCGGATAGGGAGGAACACGATGGAACTCGGCATGGTCGGCCTCGGCCGGATGGGCGGCAATATCGTGCGGCGGCTGCTGCACGCCGGGCATGCCTGCTTTGCCTTCGACCGCGACGCAGCAACGCGCCAGGCCCTGGCGGCCGAAGGCGCGGTCGCGGTCGCGGATCTGGCCGGGCTGGTCGCCGCCATGGCCCCGCCGCGGGCGATCTGGGTGATGCTACCGTCCGGCGCGCCGACCGAGGACGCGATCCAAACGCTGGCCGGGCTGCTGATGCCCGGCGATGTCATCATCGATGGTGGCAACAGCATGTGGAAGGACGCGGTTCGGCGCGGCGCGCTGTTGCGGGCGAAGGGGCTGCACTTCCTCGATATCGGCACCTCGGGCGGCGTCTGGGGGCTAGCACGTGGCTATTGCCTGATGATCGGCGGCGAGGCGGCGGTGGTGCAGCGGCTGGACCCGATCTTCCGTGCCCTGGTCCCGGGGCGCGACGCCGCGCCCGCCACGCCCGGCCGCCGCGGCGATCCCCGGCCGGAGGAAGGCTATGTCCATGCCGGGGCTAACGGTGCCGGCCACTTCGCCAAGATGATCCATAACGGGATCGAGTACGGGATGATGCAGGCCTTCGCCGAAGGGCTCGACATCCTCAAGCACGCCGACAGCGCAGAACTGCCGCCGGAGCATCGCCTCTCGCTCAATATCCCCGACATCACCGAAGCCTGGCGACGCGGCAGCGTGGTCGCCAGCTGGCTGCTCGATCTGACCGCGCAGGCGCTCGCGGCAGACCCCGAGTTGGAGGGCTTCTCCGGCAATGTCAGCGACAGCGGCGAGGGACGCTGGACGGTGCAGGCGGCGGTCGAGACGGCAGTTTCGGCACCGGTTCTCTCGGCCGCGCTCTTCGCCCGCTTCACCAGCCGTGATGAGCAGCGCTTCGCCGGCAAGGTCCTTTCCGCCCAGCGCAAAGGCTTCGGCGGACATCTGGAGCCGCCGAAGCCGTGAGCCGCCCGCTGGTGCTCGTGATGGGTGTCTCGGGCAGCGGCAAGAGCACCGTTGGTGCTCTGTTGGCCGCGGCGCTCAGGGTCCCTTTTGCCGATGCGGATGGCTTCCACCCGCCGGCCAATATCAGCAAAATGCGCGCCGGATTGCCTTTGACGGACGAAGATCGCTGGCCCTGGCTGGCGGCGATCGGGGCTTGGCTGGATGCACAAGTAGTTGAGGGGGGAGTCGCAACGTGCTCGGCCCTCAAGCGTTGCTACCGGGCCCGGCTGCTGGAAGGACGCCCCTCGGTGAGGCTGCTGCATCTGGCGGGAGAGCCAGCGCTGATCGAGGCTCGGCAGGCGGCACGCCAGGGACATTTCATGCCGGCCAGCCTGATGGCCAGCCAGTTTGCGGCGCTGGAGCCGCCCGATGATGTGGAAGGATGCATTACCCTTTCAATAGCGCAGCCACCGGCCGGAATCGTCGCAGCGGCGCTGGCAGCCTTGACCGCCGGCGCCCAGGGGCCGCGCAACCACGGACAGCCGGAAGACCCCACGATGCGGTCGAATGAGGATAACCCACTCTAGATTCTCGGTTTTCCAGGGCGGAAAATCCCTTCGACGGTTTCCACCCGCACGGATATTGCTCTAGACACATATCTTTGGAGATAGGGAAGAAAAGCCATGGCACTTGAGGCTGCCACCCGCGCCGCGCTGGAGACAATCACCACTGCAACGTTGACGACTGTGCTGCTGAAAAAGGGTCTGCGCAATGTCTGGATGCGCGGACCCCAGCCCTTCACGCCAACCGCCCGCGGCCAGCGACTGGTGGGTGAGGCTTTTACCCTGCGCTTCATCCCTGCGCGGGAGGATCTGGCGACCCCAGCCTCCTGGTCCTCACCCATCTCGACCCGGGCGGCGATCGAGGCCATGCCGGCAGGCTGCATCGCAGTGGCGGATGCCATGGGCGTAACCGATGCCGGCATTTTCGGCGATATCCTGTGCGCCCGGCTTGCGAAACGCGGCGTGACGGCGCTGGTGACCGACGGAGCGGTGCGCGATGTCGCGGGCGTGGTGAGCACTGGCCTGCCGGTATGGTGCGCCGGTGGTGCGGCGCCGCCCTCGGTGGCTGGCCTCACCTTCGTCTCCTGGCAGGAACCGATCGGCTGCGGCGGCGTCGCGGTGTTCCCAGGTGATGTCGTCGTGGTCGACGATGATGGGGCGGTGCTGATCCCGCAGGCCTTGGTCGCGGAGGTGACGGCCGAGAGTCTGGAACAGGAGAAGCTGGAGACTTGGATCATGGCCAAGATCTCGGCCGGCGAAGCCCTACCAGGCCTATACCCGCCCAACGCTGAGAACAAGGCGCGCTACGAGGCTGAGAAGGGGCGGTGAGCCGGCCGCCCCTGCCTGCTATCGCAGACTTCCCGTTCTGGACCGATGAAAAACTGCGGATCGCCGATACCGACCATAATGGTCACATCAACAACGGCGCGATTGGCCAACTCTGCGAGGCCGGGCGCGCAGAGTTGATCCAAGCGGCAACCGGCGACCGAGAGGGACGCGATTTCGCCCTGGCAGTTGCCCGGGTCGCGATCGACTATCTCCGGGAAATCCACTACCCGGGCCGAGTGCGCATCGGTAGCCTGGTGACCAGGCTTGGGACCAGCAGTGTGACCGTGCGGCAGGGCCTATTCATGGACACCGCTCTCTTTGCCCAGGCGGAAAACGTGCTGGTGATCCTCGACACGCAGACGCGGCGCCCGATGGCGATTCCGTCGTCACTCAGAGCCAATCTGCTAAATATGATGAAAAAATAGCCTAAAAGCTCTCCATAAATGCACAATTTGGCGGCGGAGTGCGCTTTTCACGCCCTTTTCTGGCGTTCAACGCTACGCCGCGCTGGCATGAGCGTTGCAGAGACGTTGCCCAGCCTCCGACGCAATGGGGAGGCACTGTCCGGGAGCAACCGCCTTGACCCTCGCATTCTGCGCCTGCGGGCGCAGCCATGCCGGCGACTTCGCCTGCGATGCACACCAGCCCGACGGAACCGCTGCTCATGGTGCAGCCGCCGAGGAAGCCGTGCTGCGGGCCGTCATCCCGTCAGGGCCTGTCCGCCGCGCCCTGCTTGGCCGTTTCGGCGCCGCGACCCTGACGGCAACCGTTGGGAGTTTTTTTCCTCTGGCCCATGCCCGTGAGGCGATGGCCCAGGCCGCAGGAGCGCCTGAGAAGAAAGATTTGAAGATCGGCTTCATCCCGATCACCTGCGCGACACCGATCATCATGGCGCATCCGATGGGCTTTTATGCCCGGGCCGGACTGAATGTGGAGGTGATACGCACGGCCGGGTGGGCGGTCATTCGAGACAAATGTATAGCTGGCGAATATGATGCCGCGCACATGCTGGCACCGATGCCGGTCGCGATGTCGCTGGGCGTTGGCGTCGCCCAGCCAATCCCCTGGGCGGTCGCCGCGATCGAGAACATCAACGGCCAGGCGATAACCCTGGCGAACAAGCACAAGGACAAGCGCAACCCGAAAGATTGGAAGGGATTTCGCTTCGCCGTGCCCTTCGACTTCTCGATGCACAACTATCTGCTGCGGCACTATCTTGCGGAAGCTGGGCTCGATCCTGATCGTGATGTTCAGATTCGGGCCGTGCCGCCACCCGAGATGGTGGCCAATCTGCGGGCCGACAACATCGATGGCTTTCTTGGGCCTGATCCTTTCAACCAGCGGGCGGTCTTCGACGGTATCGGCTTCATCCACCTGCTGACGCGCGAGCTGTGGGATGGGCATCCGTGCTGCGCTTTCGCGGTCCCGCGCAGCATGCTCACCGAGGCACCCAACACCTTTGCCGCCCTGCTGCGCGCGATCATTGATGCGACCGCCTTCGCCCAGAAGCCGGAGAACCGCCGTGAGGTAGCCGCGGCGATCAGCGCACAGAACTATTTGAACCAGCCGGAGACGGTGGTGACCCAAGTGCTGACTGGCACCTACGCCGATGGTCTCGGCCAGGTACAGCGGGTCCCTGACCGGATAGGATTCGCGCCTTTCCCCTGGCCGTCCATGGCCATGTGGATCCTCACCCAGATGAAGCGATGGGGTCAGGTGCAGCGCGACCTCGACTACGCGCAAGTCGCGCAGCAGGTCTTCCTCTCGCTCGATGCCGGAAAAGTGATGAAGGAGGCTGGCCAAGCCGTACCGGCCAATCCGCTGCGTATCGAAACCATCATGGGCAAGTCCTTCGACCCGGCGAACCCAGCGCCCTGGACCGAGCGCTCGGTCCGGGCCGGCTGATGCAGCGCCAAGTCCCCTTCTGGCAGTCGGCACTCCTCGCTGCCCTATTGCTTGCGGTCTGCCTGGGTGCCTGGGAAGTGTCTGGCGGCAACGGCGGGACCGGCGCGACGGTGGTCGATCCGGAATACGCCGCTTTGGTGGGCCAAGCCGCGCAAAGCGGCGGCCAAACGCCCTTCCCCAAGCCTAGCCAAATCGGCGCCCGGCTATGGGAATTGCTGCGCGATCCATTTTATATCCGCGGCACCAATGATCAAGGGATCGGTGTGCAGATCGCCTACTCGCTGCTGCGGGTTGCCCTCGGCTTCGGGCTTGCTGCGCTGGTGGCGATCCCGCTGGGTTTTCTGATTGGGATGTCGCCCCTGCTGTCGGGCGCTCTCAATCCCTTCATCCAGATCCTGCGGCCTGTCTCGCCACTCGCCTGGATGCCGCTCGCCCTCTTTACGATCAAGGACAGCACGATCTCGGCGATCTTTGTGATTTTTATCTGCTCGCTCTGGCCCATGCTGCTCAATACCGCTTTCGGCGTCAGCTCGGTCCGGCGCGAATGGCTGAACGTCGCCCGCACCTTGGAAGCGGGGACCTGGAAGACGGCCTTCCGGGTGATCCTACCCGCCGCCGCGCCCACGATCCTGACAGGCATGCGAATCTCGATCGGGATCGCCTGGCTGGTGATCGTCGCCGCCGAAATGCTCGTTGGCGGAACCGGCATTGGCTATTGGGTCTGGAACCAATGGAACAACCTCTCTCTCGCTGACATTGTGATCGCGATTTTGCTGATTGGCTTGGTGGGGCTCCTCCTCGACCGGCTGCTCGGCGCGGTCGCTCGACTGGTGGCATGGCAAGAATGACGCGTCCTTACGTCTCCATTGAAGCCGTCACGCGCGCTTATCCCGGCCATGTGGTCTTCCGCGACTTGTGGTTCGGCATCAGTCGTGGCGAGTTCGTATGCCTGGTCGGGCATTCGGGCTGCGGCAAGACAACGGTGCTGAATATCCTCGCCGGACTGGATCAGCCGGATAATGGTGGGGTGATTGTCGATGGTCAGGAAATCAGCGGCCCCTCCCTCGATCGCGCGGTGATCTTCCAGGGCCATGCGCTGATGCCCTGGATGACCGCCGAGCAGAACGTCGCCTTCGCGCTGTCCTGTCGCCACCGCGACTGGGGCAAGGCAAAGCTGCGCGCCGCGGCGCGCGAGGCGCTCGAAAAGGTCGGCCTCGGCCACGCCGCCGATCGGAAGCCCTCCATGCTGTCGGGCGGCATGAAGCAGCGCGTCGGCATCGCCCGCGCGCTCGCGCTGAACCCCAAGATGCTGTTGATGGACGAGCCCTTCAGCGCACTCGACGCACTGACCCGCGGCGCATTGCAGGATGAGGTGGCGCGGCTGGTGGCCGAAGCCCAACAGACCGCCTTCATGATCACCCATGACGTAGACGAGGCCATCCTGCTGGCCGACCGTATCCTGCTGATGACGAATGGGCCCGATGCACGCTGCGCCGAGGTGGTGGTGAATACCCTGCCAAAGCCGCGCGACCGGGCCAATTTGCACCGGCTGCCCGGGTATCACGCGCTTCGCGATCACATCCTGGAATTCCTGCTGACCCGTAGCCGGACGCTGGCCGGCACGCGGCCGGCAGAATGGGACCCGAGGCGACCGCCCGAGGTCTTCCCGGCCGGCCCCCCAGCGACGATCCCGGCAGCGGCATAGCCCCCCCTCCCCAGTACCCCCAAGCCAGAAGGAACAAATGGCGATGACCCGCGCTCAACTCACCGAGAAAATCCTCGACATCAAGCGCGAGAAGGGATGGAGCTGGAAATACATTTGCGGCCAGATCGGCGGCGTGTCTGAGACGCTGATCGTCGGTGCGCTGCTTGGCCAGATGAAGTTGGTGAAACCGCTAGCGGCCAAAGCCGCCAAGCTGTTCGGTCTGACCACAACGGAAGAGCGGATGTTGAACGAGGTGCCCTATCGCGGCACGGCGATGCCACCGACCGACCCGTTGATCTATCGCTTCTATGAGATGGTGATGATCAACGGTCCGGCCTGGAAAGCATTGATCGAGGAGGAATTCGGCGATGGCATCATGTCCGCCATCGATTTCGACTTCCAGTTCGAGCGCATGCCTCATGAAAGAGGTGACAGGGTCAAAATCGAAATGAGCGGCAAATTTCTGCCTTATAAATATTATGGGGCTGAGCAGGGCATTCAGGAATACGGCTACAAGGAAAAGGAGTGAGACCACCGGCACGAGGCTTTAACTCGTGCCTTGCAGCCCAGGAACCGGAGGTTTACGCCCGGCGATTGAGGGCCGGCAAAAGCCAATATCCGCGGTCAGAGAGCTTGACCGCGGATCTGAGACCAGCGGTTAAATTCTTTGGTCGCTGGTAGGACGCGGTACCACCGCGTCCCTCCCCCACGTCAGGCCGCGTGACGGGTGAGCCGCGCCGCAAGGCTGCGGGCCAGTGGCGCAAGCGGCGCGGCCAGCCCTAGGCCGGCACCAAGCAGCAAGGCGCTGCCTGTCAGCATACCAAAGGCGTAGCCTGGCGCGAGGGTCCCTTCGGTACCGTGCGCATGGCCATGGCAGAGCCCGGCGGCCGCCACCAGCGCCGCCGCGACCGGCAGCGGCAGCGGTGCCGCTATCGCGGCAAGCGCCACCAGCAGAATGGTCGACGCGAGAATACCGGCCTCCACCCCCGGTAGAGGGAAGCTGGAGAGCAGGAAGCCGATCAACATGGCTGCCAGGAAAAGGCCCGGAAGCGCCACCCGGGCGCGCCCACGGCTAAGGCCGGCCCAAAGGCCAACCATCAGGATCGCGATCAGGTGATCAGCGCCCGAAAAGGGATGGAACAGCCCCGCCAGGAAGCCGAGCGCACCATCATGCCCGGTATGGGCGAGGGCAGGCAACGGCGCCAGCAGCGCCGCGGTGAGGACGAGCGCACGCATCAGGCGGCGCGCCGGGGCAGGATGCCGCCCTGTTCCAGGATGAATGCTGCGATTTCCGCCACGCCTTTGTCCTCCTTGAGATTGGTAAAAATGAAGGGCCGCGCGCTGCGCATCTTCCGCGCATCGCGATCCATGACCGAAAGATCGGCGCCCACCAGTGGCGCCAAGTCGATCTTGTTGATCACCAGCAGGTCGCTGCGGGTGATCCCTGGCCCACCCTTGCGCGGGATCTTGTCGCCGGCTGAGACATCGATGACGTAGATCGTCAAATCGGCGAGCTCCGGGCTAAAGGTTGCGGCCAGGTTGTCGCCGCCGCTCTCTATGAACAACAGTTCAAGCAACGGAAAGCGCTCAACCATGTCGTGCACGGCGGCAAGATTGATCGAAGCATCCTCGCGAATCGCGGTATGCGGGCAACCACCGGTCTCGACCCCTGCGATGCGGGTCGGATCGAGAGCCCCGGCGCGGGTGAGAAATTCGGCATCTTCCTTGGTGTAGATATCGTTGGTGATGACGGCGATATCATGGGTATCCCGCAGGTAGCGGCAGAGTCGTTCGGTTAACGCGGTCTTGCCCGAGCCGACAGGACCACCGATGCCAACGCGGAATGGGCCGTTGCTCATGAGCGGAAAAGCCTCGTGTACTGGGTCTCGTGGCGCATGGAGAGAAGGTCAAGCATCGGCGCGGCGGTGCCTACTTCCTCTAGATCAGCGGCGATCGCCGCTGCGGCAGCCTGGTGCACGGAAGTTTCTAACGCAGCGGTCGCCACCTGCCCATCCGTTTGCCCGAGCGGCACCAGCCTTACCCCGGCCGAGACGAGGTTGGCGGCGAAACCGGCCAGCCAGCCGGTCACGGACGGCAGCAGGGGCAGACCATGACAGGCGGCGGCGGCACCAAAGGCGACCGGGTGGGCAAGTCGCCGCGGATGACGCGCAGCAAAGGCGGCGAGGCGAGGCGAGGGCCAAGCGGCGAGTGTCACGCTGGTGAAGGCCGTACCCTGGGCCATGCTCTCGAGCGCCAGCTCGGCGCTACCGCGCCAAGCTGCGGCCAGGACAGCGACCGAATCGAGCGTTGCGTCATCCTCCACCATGGCGGCGTGAAAGGCCGCGACCAGCAACGCGCCATCGACACGCCCGGCGCCGATCAACAGCGCGGTCGAGACATAATCGATCAGGGCCGCGCGATCCTTGACGCGCCCCTCCTCAACCGCTGTCTCCAGGCCATGGCTGTAGGTATAGGCGCCCACCGGATAGGCCGGGGAAAGCCAGGTCAGCAGCCGGTAGAGCGCATCGTCAGTGGTGGTGGTGATCGTCATCGTCGTGGTGATGATGGTGGTGATGATGGTTCGGTTGACGGTTATGCTCGCCATAAGCGCCGCCTTCCGGATTGAAGGGGGCGGACACGTGGCGCAGCTCGGCACCAAGCCCGCGTAGCATGGCGACGATCACATGATCATCGCGAATGAGCAGCCGATCCGGCTGGATTTCCGTAGGCAAATGTCGATTGCCGAGATGCCATCCAAGGCGCAGCAGCAGCGCCGGGGTTATGGCGCGCACTTCGACCAACGGCTCGGACGCAGCGTGGACCAGGATGACACCGCCGCCTTCCAGAAGCAGACCATCGCCCTGGCGCAACGCAATGGCCTCCTCAAGATCGAGCAGGAAAGCAAAGCCATCTTCGGCAACATAGCGCTTCCGGCGCCGGAAGCGGTCGTCGAAATCCAGCGTCACGGTATGGCGCGCGGTACGTTCCAGCCAACCGCCGGCAGGCAGCACTTGGGTCACGCGGGGAAGTTCACTAGCCATCAGAACAGGAAATAGCGCTGCGCCATCGGCAGCACTTTCGCCGGTTCACAGACGAGCAGCTCGCCATCCGCCCGTACCTCATAGGTTTCGGGATCAACCTCGATCTTCGGCAGGGCATCGTTCAGCACCATGTCGCGCTTGCCGATACCCGAGCGGGTATTCTCCACCGCCAGCAGTTGCTTCCGCAGACCCAACCGGTCGCCGATGCCATGCCCGAGTGCGGCCTTGGAGACAAAGGTGACGCTGCTGGCCTGTAGCGCCCGGCCGAAGCCTGCGAACATCGGCCGGTAATGGACCGGCTGCGGTGTCGGGATCGAGGCATTGGGATCGCCCATCGGTGCCATGGCAATGGAGCCGCATTTCAGGACCATATCGGGCTTAACCCCGAAGAAGGCCGGGGACCACAGCACCAGATCAGCCAGCTTGCCCACCTCAACACTGCCGACATGGGCGCTGATGCCCTGGGCGATCGCCGGATTGATGGTGTATTTGGCCACGTAGCGGCGGACCCGCAGATTGTCGTTATCGCCCCTCTCGCCGGGCAGGCGGCCGCGCTGGACTTTCATCTTGTGAGCAGTCTGCCATGTGCGGATGATCACCTCACCGACCCGGCCCATCGCCTGGCTGTCAGACGACATCATGCTGATCGCGCCGATATCGTGCAGGATGTCCTCGGCGGCGATGGTCTCGCGGCGGATGCGGCTTTCGGCGAAGGCGACGTCCTCGGGGATACGCGGGTCGAGGTGATGGCAGACCATGAGCATATCCAGATGCTCGTCCGCTGTGTTCACCGTGTAGGGCATGGTCGGATTTGTGCTGCTGGGTAGAAAATTCGGCTCCCCCACCACCTTGATGATGTCGGGCGCATGGCCACCGCCGGCGCCTTCGGTATGGAAGGCCTGGATCGTACGCCCCTTTATGGCGGCGATCGTGCTTTCAACGAATCCACTCTCGTTCAGCGTATCCGTATGGATCGCGACCTGCACATCGAGAGCATCGGCCACGCGGAGGCAGGTATCGATCGCTTTCGGGGTCGTACCCCAGTCTTCGTGCAGTTTCAGCCCGCAAGCACCGGCCAGAATTACCTCCTCAATACCCGCCGGCAGCGCCACATTGCCCTTACCTAGGAAACCCAGGTTGACCGGCAGGCCTTCGGCGGCCTGAAGCATGCGCGCCATGTGCCAGGGGCCCGGTGTCACTGTCGTGGCTAAAGTGCCATGGGCCGGGCCGGTGCCTCCGCCGAACATGGTGGTAACGCCAGACGCCAGCGCATCCTCGATCTGCTGCGGACAAATGAAATGGATGTGCACATCAAGCCCACCGGCCGTGAGGATGCGGCCCTCACCGGCGATCACCTCGGTCCCTGGGCCGATGATCACGTTGACGCCCGATTGCGTGTCCGGGTTACCGGCCTTGCCAATGGCGGCGATGCGGCCGTCCCGGAGCCCGACATCGGCTTTGACGATACCCCAATGGTCAAGAATCAGCGCATTGGTGATAACAGTGTCGACAGCGCCTTCGGCCCGCGTGACCTGGGACTGACCCATGCCGTCGCGGATCACCTTGCCGCCGCCGAACTTCACCTCCTCACCATAGGTGGTGAAGTCTCTCTCCACCTCGATGATCAGGTCGGTATCCGCCAGCCGGACACGGTCCCCGGTGGTCGGGCCATACATGCCAGCATAGGCGCTGCGGGAGATGCGCGTGGGCATCAGACCTTCCCCTCCGTCTCGCCGCGGAAGCCGTGGATGATGCGCGCGCCGCCAAAGGGAATGAGCCGCACATTGCGCACCTGCCCCGGCTCGAAGCGGACCGCCGTGCCAGCCGCGATATCCAACCGCCGGCCACGGGCCTGGGCGCGGTCGAAGCGCAACGCCGGATTGGTCTCGGCAAAATGATAATGGCTGCCAACCTGGATGGGCCGGTCACCGGTATTGCCGACCTCCAGCTCGATCACCTCAGCGCCGGCATTGAGTTCAATATCCCCGGCCGCGGGGAAGACCTCGCCCGGGATCATCGGATCGGCTCGTGAACGGTAACGAGCTTGGTACCGTCGGGAAAGGTCGCCTCCACCTGGATTTCGTGGATCATCTCGGCGATCCCTTCCATTACTTGCGCACGGGTCAGCACGGTCGCACCGTCGCGCATCAGTTCGGCAACGCTCCGTCCATCCCGCGCGCCCTCGACCACGTAATCTGTGATCAGTGCCACCGCCTCAGGATGGTTCAGCTTCACGCCGCGTTCTAGCCGGCGGTGCGCAACCTGCGCAGCCATGGCGATCAGCAGCTTGTCCTTCTCGCGCGGCGTCAAATTCATGCCGAACCTCTCATATCCTGGCCGATCATGGCCCGCCTGCCGTCAGCTCGTCCACAGTCGAGGCAGCCTTGGCGGCAAGCCCTGCATCGTTCGCAAAGCCACAATGGCCTGCTCGACCGCTCGGCGCACCGCTGCCGCCCGTCCCATCCAACGGCCCAACAAGAACCCGGGTCGAGGCAGGGTGAAAGCGCCGGTGATGTGCATTCCAACATCAGGCAGCGAGCGGAGCAAATCGCGGGCCGCCTCGGCGCCTGGGGCGGCCACGATCAGCATTCCCATCGCTTCCGCCCCAACCCCTCCGAAGGGGGCCGCCATCGCTTCTGGGGAGAGTACCTGTCGGTCGATCCAGAGCAGCCCCTCTGGCCCGGTCAGCGACCACCCGTCCCGGAGCAGACCTTGCCGCCAAATCTCTCCCCGCGCGCCGCGACCGAAGACCAGGATTTCTGTTGCCAGCAAGGCGGCGCCCGCGCCGAGCTCGACGGCGAAGCGCCGCTGGAGCCTGGCGCCATCGAATAGGATGGTCTCCTGCGGCAACCATTCGAATGTCGCGCCCGCGCCCAGCACGATGTCAGTGGCGACCCGCGTCATGGGACCAAGTGAACGATAGACCTTCTCAGCCGCCGCCGTGCTCAATGTCGCCGTGGCCCCGGCTTCTAGCTTAATGCTCTGCTCGAGTTGGTCCCCTCCCGCGAGACCGCCGGCGCAGTTGAGAAGCGCGGCAAGCGGCGGTTCGCCGGGCTCAGGCTGGGGAAAGAGAATGCGCAGCGGCGCTGCCTGATGCAGGTCCCGCAAAACGGTCCCCCGCGCCGAACATCCAAACACCACACGGAACGCGCCATGAGCGCGTTGGTGCAAGACGGTCGCTGGCACATCGGCGGGCATAGGCATCAGCATGCCAGCCCTGGCCAGGCCCCGAAAGCCGCATCAATTGTTCTTGCGTTAGGCATATCCCAAGCTCTTCGCCTAATTTATAGACGCTGATGGCGCGCAGCGCGTATGAACTCTACTATTTCCATGGCACATCCGTTGCTCCTGGGTGGTGGTTGGGATGATCGTTGCCGCTGAGGGAGAGACGCAGATCAACGTGGCGCAACAAGTTGAGCACTTGGAGAATACTGCCTCTAGCTTGCGAGGCCACGTCCTTGACGTGAAGGGCCTCACCATTGCGTATGGTGGCTTCGTTGCGCTCGCCGGCGTCGATCTGCAGGTGCAAGCCGGCGAAGTGCTGGCACTGCTGGGTCCTTCCGGCTGCGGCAAGACAAGCCTGCTCAGAGCCATCGCGGGCTTCGTTCGCCAACGTTCAGGTCAGGTGCTCATCGACGGGCGCCCCATCGACGGCCTGCCGCCGGAACGTCGCCAAGTTGGCATTGTCTTCCAGAATTATGCCCTGTTTCCGCATATGTCGGTCGCAGGAAATATCGCCTTCGGCCTCGAAGCACGCGGGGCACGACGACGGGAGATCGCCGAACGCGTCGATGGCTTGCTCGAGCTGGTCCAACTCGGCGGCTTCGCCGACCGTCGGCCGGCACAACTCTCGGGCGGTCAGCAACAGCGCGTGGCGCTGGCGCGCGCCTTGGCGATCGAGCCTCGTATCCTCCTGCTCGATGAACCTTTCGCAGCTCTTGACCGCGCGCTGCGTCTGGACATGCAGATCGAGATCAAGCGTCTTCAACGGCGTCTTGGCCTGACCACCATTCTGGTCACCCACGACCAAGATGAGGCGATGAGCGTCGCCGATCGTATCGCCGTCATGCGCGATGGGTCGATCGAACAGCTGGGAACCCCTGTCGAGGTCTATGATCGACCAGCCAATCTTTTCGTGGCGGGTTTCATCGGCACCACCAACGCCCTGCCCTGTACCGTTCTCGGCTGGTCGAACGGCGCTGCGCAGTTGCGGATGCAGGACGGCGGCACGCTCGCTTTACCGACTGAAGTTCCGCCGCCGGCGGCGGGCCATAATGCCATTCTTGCCGTTCGACCGGAACATCTCGTCCTGCACGACGAGCCTGGTGAAGGGCGGTTTCTCGTCACGCTCGGGCTCGCCCTGCCACTTGGCGGGCAAACGATTCGAGAAGCCTCGCTCGGCGACGGCACGGCGCTGCGCTTGATAGAGCAGCGTCACGGCGCGATTCCCCGCCGCAGCAGCCAAGCCTGGTGCGGCATCGCCGTGGGCGCCACGCCGACCTTGTTCGAAGCCTCGTCCCGAAAGGATCCTTAGATATGTCGATGAACCGCCGCCGCGCTCTTTTCGGCGCTGCCAGTCTATTGGCATTGCCCGCACCACTGCGCGCCCAAACGCGCGGCAGCGTCACCACCGCCATTTATCCAGGCGCCTGGGAAGAAGCCTTCCGTGATCATGTCGCGCCTTTCCTGAAGCAGCAGTCGGGTGTCGATCTAGAAATGCAACCGCTCTTCGCGGTCGACCAGATCGCCAAGTTCTCGGCCAGCCGCGGTGTCCCACCCTTTGATGTTTTCGTGCTCGACCCGGGGCCACGCATCACCGGGATCGAGCGAGGCATGTTCGATAAATTCGATGCATCACGCCTGAGCAACCAGGCGCTCCTGCCCAGCATGCTGGTCGATGGCTGGGGCGTTGGCTGCGCCGCCCAAGTGGTCGGCATCGCCTACAATCCGAAGCGGGTGCCAAAGCCCTCGGGCTATGCCGACCTGTTTAAGGAGCCATGGGTCTCGAAACTCGGGCTGACCGGCTTCGGGACAACCTTCGGTACCGTGAGCCTAATCGAGATTGCGAAAATTTTCGGCGGTAGCGAGGTCAATATCGATCCCGCTCTGGTCGAATTGAAAAAAGCCCTGCCAAAAATCGCCGCGGTCGGAGCGCCAGCCGCGATGCCTGGGCTCTTCCAGCAAGGGCAGTGCGCCGTGATGTACACCAACACCCAGACGGTCACGACGTTAAAGGATCGCGGAGTAGACATCGAATTCGCGGTACCGGAGACGGGTGCATCAGCCTTCTTCACGACGATGCATATCGCCAAAGGAAGCGAGAACGTGGCAAACGCCTATAAATATATCGACACGACGGTCGGGCGGGACATTCAGGCCGCGCTGCAGAAGCCACCTTATAATTTCGTGCCGGTGAACAAGGATGTTCCGCTCCTATCCGGATTGCCGATGAAGAGCCTGGACGACATGACGAAATTCGTCACTCATGACTGGGCCAAGATCAACCCGCTCCGGGCGGCCTGGATCGAGAAGTTCAATCGCGAGATGGCGAAATGAGACTTGCCTGGGGTCTCGTGGCCCCACTCGGCCTTGCCTATTCGGCCTTCTTCTTGGCGCCTTTGCTGATTCTCGGCGTTGTCTCGTTCTATCAGGACGAGGCGATGACCGAATTTGGTACCGCGCAATGGCGTCGCTTTCTGCTCGATCAGTTTCACTGGAAAGTGATCGGCGATACGCTCTTGCTGGGCCTGAAGACGGTCGCTGCGACACTTCTGTTGGGGTTGCCGCTGGCACTCGTCTATCGGGCCGCATCCGCCCGCTGGCAGCGAGTGCTCCTTTTCATCGTGGTCATGCCTCTGCTGACCAGCGTCGTGGTGCGGACCTTCGCCTGGATCGTCATCCTGGGGCGGGAAGGCTTGATCAATCGACTGGTCCTCGATCTCGGGCTGGCGGCGGAACCGCTGCGGTTGCTGCAAACCGAACTTGGCCTCGTTATCTCCCTGACCCAGATCGAGATGCCGCTGCTGCTGTTGCCGGTCCTCGCCGTCATGGTTCGGATCGATCCTAACGTGCTCGATGCCAGCGCCTCACTCGGTGCTTCGCGCTGGCGGACGCTGTTTCGCGTTATCCTGCCGCTTGCCGCCCCGGGCATTGCCGCCGGGTGCGCGCTGGTTTTCGCCTCGGCGACGACAGCCTTCATTAGTCAGTCGGTGATCGGCGGCAGCCGGCTCGTGTATCTGCCAGCGATCATCTGGCAACAGGCGATGGTGGTGGCACATTGGCCCTTTGCTGCAACCGCGGCGATCAGCCTGCTGCTGTCAGTCTCGGCGGTCATCGCGGTGATCGCCACCGCCGGGCGTATCGCCGCGGGGCGCGTCGAGGCACCCACCCATGGCTAGGCGTCCAAACCTCGGGGCGGCCAGCTATGTCCTCGTGGTGGGGCTACTGGCGGCGCTCGCTTTGCTGATTCTGGTCGGACCGGTGCTGGTCGTTCTGGCCACCAGCCTCACCGATAGCCGGGCGATCCGCTTCCCGCCGCAGGGGCTTTCGCTGCGCTGGTATGAATTGCTGCTGGATACCGTCCGATCGCGCCCGATCCATCGCGCCGCAGGGAATACCCTGCAGGTGGCGGCCCTTGCGGCCGGCCTGGCAACCTTGCTCGGCACCGCGGCAGCGATCGGGATCAGCACGATGCGTGGCCGCCTTGGCCGGCTGATGGACGCCTTCTTTCTCTCGCCGCTCGTGCTGCCGGGCCTCGCCTTCGGCCTCGCAGCACTGGTCTATTTCACCCTGCTGCGCCTCCGACCCTCGCTCGAATTGCTGGTGATCGGGCATTTCATCGTAATCACGCCTTTTGTGCTGCGCACGGTGGGTGCCTCGATGAGCCAACTCGACCCCGCCCTGCCGGAAGCCTCCCGCAGCCTGGGCGCCGGGCCTTGGCGGACATTCCGCCGGGTCACTCTGCCACTGATCGCGCCAGGCATCGCCGCTGGCGGTTTCCTTGCCTTCATGGCGTCGGTCGACAATGTGCCGGTCTCCCTCTTCCTCTCATCGGCGCGGACGGACATGCTGCCGATCCGGATGTGGGGCATGATGGAGAGCACGCTTGATGTCCGTGTGGCCGCCGTGTCTGGCCTGCTGATCCTTGCGGCTTTCCTGTTGATGCTGGTGATGGAACGGCTCACCGGCCTTACCCGCCGAATCCGAGGTTAACCTGATGATTCTTCGTGCTGAACCGCTGACCTCCGCAGCTTTCTTGCCCTTTGGCGAGGTCATAGAATGTCCCGCCATACCGGGGCGCACCTATTTCGAGGATGCGTTGAGCAGCCTTCGGCCGGGCGCGCGACCCAGCCTTTCGCTCACTGTGAAGGCGCCGCTTGCAGCACTACCGCTGCTATCCACCACCATGGAGCGCCATGAATTCTCGTCCCAGAGCTTCGTCCCGCAGGAGGCCGGCCGCTGGTTGGCGGTCGTTGCTCCGCATGCCTCCTCGGGCGGGCCGGACATGGCGCGCGCCCGCGCGTTCCTCTGCCGGCCCGACCAGGGTGTGACCTACGGCGCGAATGTCTGGCACCACCCCTTTACTGTGCTCGACCGGACCGCCCGCTTCGTGATCGTCATGTGGCGTGACGGCACATCGACGGATGAGGAGTTCGCAAAAGTCGCGCCATTCAGCGTGGAGGTCGCCTGATGCCCTACGATGTGAAGCGCGACTTCGTCGGCTATGGTGGCACCCCACCCGATCCGCAGTGGCCCGGCGGCGCCAGGCTCGCGGTGAACTTCGTCTTCAACTACGAGGAAGGCTCTGAGCCCTCCTTTGAACTCGGCGATGGCGTCACTGAGAGCGGGCTGACCGAGGCGCATGGCCTCAACCAGACCGGTGGCGGCCGGGATCTCGCGGCGGAGGGCATGTTCGAATACGGCAGCCGGGTCGGTTTCTGGCGACTGCACCGGCTGTTTGCCGAACGCGGTCTGCCGCTGACGGTCTTCGGCTGCGCCCTGGCGCTTGAGCGCAACCCGGAGGCAGCCGCCGCCATCCGCTCCGCCGGCTACGACATCTGCTCACATGGCTGGCGCTGGGTGAAGCATTTTGAGCTATCCGAAGCCGAGGAACGCTCACATATCGCCAAGGCCGTTGCCAGCATTGAGAGGACCATGGGGGCAAAGCCGGATGGCTGGTATTGCCGCTACGGACCCTCGGTGAATACCCGCCGACTTGTCGTCGAACATGGCGGCTTTCTCTACGACAGCGACTATTATGGCGAGGAACTTCCCTTCTGGGTCACTGTGGACGGCAAGGCTCAGCTCGTCGTGCCTTATTCCCTCGTCAACAATGATGGGAAATATGCCGGCTGGATGGGTACCAGCGACCAGTGGTTTAGCTTCATCCGCGATGCCTTCGACATGCTCTATGCGGAAGGAGCAAAGGCGCCCAAAATGATGTCGGTCGGCCTGCATATGCGCCTGATCGGCCATCCGGCCAGGGCGGTCGGCCTGCAGCGACTGCTCGATTACATGATGCAGCGCAAGGATGTCTGGATCACCCGGCGGGTCGATATCGCGAAGCACTGGCACGCCGTGCATCCCTATCCCGGCAAAGGGCTTAACGAATAATGGTCGCTGAGCCCCTTTTCGTCGCCCTTGGCGCGCAGCGCTATCGGATCGAACGCCCCTGGGGTGACCTGCCAGTCGATGGTGCCGGACGCATCAGCGATGTGGCGTGCGACGCCAGCGGTCTTGTTTATGTGCAGTTCCGCCGGGATTCTTATGCTGATTCGTCAACCCCTGGCATTGTCGTTCTATCGCCGGATGGGTCGCGGTTGGCAGCCTGGGGAGAGAGCGTGCAGGACGGCCATATGGTCACTGTCCATCCGGATGGCCGCGTCTTTGTCGTCGACCGCGACGCACATGAAATCGTGATTTTCTCTCCGACTGGTGAGCGGCTTGGTGGCCTGGGTACCCGGCATGGGCCGGGCGCGCCGTTCAATGCGCCCTGCGATGTCGCCTTCGCACCGAACGGCGAGATCTACGTCGCCGACGGCTACGCGAATGCCCGCATCCATCGGTTCGATGCCAAAGGAATGCCCCTGGGTGGCTGGGGTCGCCCCGGGCGCGGACCAGGGGAATTCTGCACGCCGCATTCAATCTGGGTATTGGCCGATGGTCGGGTCCTGGTCTGCGACCGGGACAATAGCCGGTTGCAGGCCTTCACCGCCGATGGTCGCCACCTATTCGATATCACGGATACCCACAAACCGATGGACGTCCATGGCGGTCCAGACGGCGGCTTCTACGTCACCGATCAGGTGCCCCGGCTTTCATTGTTCGATGTTGCGGGCACGCTGGTCGGGCGGTGCAGACCGGTGCTGAACGGCGCCCACGGGATGTGGTGGGACCCGCGCTCTGGCGTCATCTACCAGTCCGAACAGAATCCGAACCGGCTGACCCGGCTGGTGCCGGTCTAGGGACCAGGCTATGCGGATGCGGTGTCAGATCCCACCCGCTTCCACCTGATCCGCCACGCGCTCGTCGAACCATCGGCGAGAGCTACCTTTTATGGCTCCCTCGATGTCGGGCTGTGCGAACTCGCCCTGCGAGAGGAAGCGGCACTCTATCGATGGCTAGCGGCGCGGCTGCCGCAGCCGGCGCAATGGGTGGTGACGCCGCTTGGCCGCACCCGGGCAACGGCAGCCGCCATCTTCGCCGCCGGCTATCCGGCGCAGCCGCTGCGCACCGAGGCCGCGCTTGCCGAACAATTCCTTGGCGAATGGCAGGGTATTCCCCACGAGGCCCTGACCGAGCGACTGCTTCATCCGCCACACCCCTTCTGGCCACACGCCGCCGAAGAACGCCCCCCAGGTGGTGAGAGCCTTGGCGATGTCCGCGCACGGGTCGGGCCAATGATCGACCAACTGGCCGCCCAACACAGCGGCGAGGATGTGGTCGTGATCGCCCATGGTGGTTCGATCCGCGCCGCGATCGCACATGCCTTGGACCTTTCCGCCCACCAGGCCCTGCACTTTTCCATCCGTAATCTCGGCCTCACGCGGCTGGAAAAGCACGGCACGGATTGGCGCGTCGTTTCGATCAATGAGGAACCCTGGACCCTGCCCTGACGGGGCCACGCGATCGGCTTGGACAGAGGCCAAAGCCAGCGGTAGAGTCTGACCGATTCCAGAGGGTTGCGGGATGGCGTTCGAACGCGGTCTTATCCATTGGCCTGGCCTTTTTCTTGCCCTTGGGCTGCTCGCCGGCTGTGCCGGCGGGGCGCCGCAGTCCGGCGAGGAGCAGGGGCTGATCGATCGCGCCACGCTGTCGATCCAGGAGATCCTCGGCGAGGGCAATGATCGGCTGAATGCCGCGAACAAGCTGCGCGAGGCGCGCGCTGTCATGATCTGCCCACGGGTCTTCAAGGCAGGATTCTTAGTCGGTGCCGAAGGAGGCGGCTGCGTCCTGCTAGGCCGCGACGCGGCAGGCTCCTGGTCCTCGCCGGCCTTCTATTCGCTCAACTCCGGCAGCTTCGGACTGCAGGCCGGAATTCAGGACATGCAGATCATGCTCCTGATCATGAACGAAAAGGCTTTGACGGCCTTGCTGAACAGTCAGTTGAAGCTTGGTGCCGATGCCTCGGTCGCGCTGGCGAGCTTTGGCGGCTCGGTCGGCGGCGCGACGACTACCGCGGTCGGTGGCGACATCATAGCTTATGCGCGGTCTCGTGGGCTATTTGCCGGACTTTCGTTGGAAGGTTCGGTACTAACCAACCGCAGCACCTGGAATCAAGCTTACTACCAGCAGGACGTTGGGCCACGACAGATCGTTGTGGGCATGCAGGCGCATAATCCCGGCGCCGACCCGCTCCGCGCCGCACTGCTCCGGTTTGGCACACCGAATGCGGCGCCTGCACTGCCGCCGCCCGTGCCGGCTGGCGGCAAGGCATCGACAGTACCCGCCGCACCCGCCGGTAGCGTGCAGCGCCAAGCGCTGCCGCCGCTCCGCTGATGCGGCGGCTTTTCCTCGGTCTGGCCGGGCTCCTCGCCGCAACAGCTTCGGCCATTGCGGCAGACACGGCTGGCGAAGCGCAGACGCTGGTCGATCGCAGCGCACTCGCGGTGCAGGAAATACTCGGTGAGGGCGATGCGGCGGCGCGGTCGGATGCCCAAGACATGCTGCGCCGTGCCCGCGCTGTGATGGTCTGCCCGCAGGTGTTACGGGCCGGCTTCATTCTCGGCGGCCAGGGTGGCGGCTGCGTCTTGCTAGGCCGCGATGCCGCCGGATCCTGGTCATCGCCTGCCTTCTATGGCCTCGCCTCCGGCAGCCTCGGCTTGCAGGTCGGTCTGCAGGATATGGCGATCATCATGATGGTGCTGACCGACAAGGGCCTCAGCGCACTGATGGACAGTCAGTTCAAGCTTGGTGCCGATGCCTCCGTGGCCATCGCCACCGTCGGCGCCGGTGTGAGCGGCGCCACCACCTCAGCGGCGGGGGCGGATATCCTGGCCTTTGCGCGCACCCGCGGCCTTTATGCAGGCATCTCGCTGGAAGGTTCCTTATTAAGCACCCGCTCCGAGAGCAATCTCGCTTATTATGGCAAGGAGTCCTCACCACGACAGATCGTGGTGGCGATGCAGGTTCACAATCCCGGCGCCGATCCCTTGCGGGCCGTGTTGATGCGCTTCGGCACACAGCCCCAAACTGGCGCACCTCGCTGAGGCGCATCGTCTGGCGCCGTTCGCATCGGTGTCGCCCAGCCACGGTGTTTCCCCGCAGTCGCTTTGGGATTAGGATACGGCGGTGAACACCATCCCGCCATTCTGGAAGAGCAAATCACTCGCCGCCATGACACGCGCCGAGTGGGAGAGCCTCTGCGATGGCTGCGGCCGCTGTTGTCTGCACAAGCTGCGGGACGATGCGACAGAGCGGCTGGCCTTCACCAATGTCGCCTGCCGATTGCTGGATGGCGAGACTGCGCGCTGCAAGGACTACGGCAACCGCCGCATGAAGGTGCCGGATTGCGTGCAACTGACGCCGCAGCGGCTGAACGAAATCGATTGGCTGCCGCCATCCTGCGCCTATCGGCTGCTGGCCGAGGGCAAGGAGTTGTTCTGGTGGCATCCATTGGTCTCGGGCCGGGCCGCGACGGTGCATGAAGCGGGCGTCTCGGTCCGCGGCCGCAGTATGCCGGAACGCAAGGCAGGGCCCCTCGAACATCACATCGTCCGCTGGCCTGGCCAGCTGCCGAAGGCAAAAAAACCCGTGCTGGAAGGAAACGCAAAGCCATGAAGAATGCGCTGTTCGGCGGCGTGAACGCCGCCGTCCTCACGGCCATGAACTCCGATCTCTCGCCCAACCTGGATCGGATGGCCAAGCATGCGAAATGGCTGCTTGCGAACGGCTGCAATGGTCTTGGCGTGTTGGGCACGACCGGGGAGGCCAATAGCTTCGGGCTACATGAGCGCAAACAGATCCTGGAAGGGCTGATCGCCCGCGGCGTGGCAGCGGGTACGATGATGCCCGGCACAGGCTGCGCGAGCCTGACCGATACTGTTGAACTGACACTCCACGCCAAGGCACAGGGCTGCCGCGGCGTGCTGGTCCTGCCGCCCTTCTACTATAAGGGCCCGAGTGACGACGGGCTCTTCGCCTATTTCTCCGAGGTCGTGCAGCGTAGCGGTGGCGCCATTCCGCTCTATCTCTACAATTTCCCGCAGCAGTCCGCCGTTCCCTTCAGCATCGACCTGATCGGGCGTCTGCTGAAGGCCTATCCCGGCGTCATCAAGGGCTCGAAGGACAGTGGGGGCGACTACGCCAACATGCAGGCGATGGTCGAGCATTTCGCCAAAGATGGGTTCGAGGTCTATTCGGGGTCGGATGAGTTCCTCCAGCGCATTCTAGCGGCCGGGGGCGCCGGCTGCATCACCGCCGCCTCGAACGCCAATAGCCATTGGGGGGGTATCGTCTATGCGAAGCGCACCGGCCCGGAAGCCGATGCGGCGCAAGGCATGCTGAGCGCAACCCGCAAGGCGGCGACCAGCGTGCCGCTGATCCCCGGGCTGCGTGAGATTATCGCCCGGAGCACGGGTGATGCTGGCTGGCGCACCATCCGTCCGCCACACATGGCGCTCTCCTCCACCCAGGCCGAGGCGATCTGGACAGCGTGGCAGGCTGCCGGCGCATTGCCGCTGCCGGGCATGGCCCAGGCGAAGGCCGCCGAATGAGCGACCCCTTCCGCGAGCCACTGCGCTGCCGGCCGCCAGCGACCGCGACGTGTCAGATCAAGACCGAGGAAGTCTGCGTGACGCGTTGGGACTTCACCCCGGGTGCTGAGACCGGTTGGCATCGGCATGGCTGGCTTTATGTCGTTGTGCCGGTGACGGACGGCAAGCTGATGATCGAATTGCCCGACGGCGAGACCACAACCGCTGAGCTCAAGGCAGGCGTCGCTTATTCCAGACCCGCTGGTGTCGAACACAATGTGGTCAATGCCGGTGACGGCGTGCTCGCTTTCATTGAGACCGAGGTATTGGCGTATCCCGGCTGAACTTCGGCTGTGCGCGCTGTCAAGGCGTTGAACTGCATCGCGCGGCGTGACCAACTGCGCTCGCATGAATGAACTGCCCGGTCCGGTGGAATGGCGACGCTCAGCGCGGGCGCGGTATGTAAGCCTCCGGATCGATGCGCGTATTGGCGCGGTAGTGGTAACCTTGCCGCCGCGCGCCCGTAGGCAGACCGGCCTCGCGCTGCTGGCTGAACATGCCGCCTGGGTGCGTGAATCGCTCGCGGCTTTGACGCCTGCGGTGCGTTTTGTGCCAGGGGCGAAACTGCCAATTGGCGGTGTCGATTACGCCATCACCCTGGTGCCTGGCGCAGCAGGCGTCCTTGTCGAAAACGGCACGCTGCGGGTCAGCGGATTGCTGGCCGGCCTACGTGATCAGATCGCCGCTTTTCTGCGGGCGGAAGCATTCCGGCGCATCGGCGCAGTGGTCGCCCGACATGCGGCTGCGCTTATCGTCACGCCTCGCCGGGTCCGCTTGAAGGAGTTGCGAAGCCGCTGGGGCTCGTGTGCACATGATGGCACGCTCAGTTTTTCCTGGCGGCTGGTCATGGCGCCAGACTGGGTGCTCGACTATGTCGTCGCGCATGAGGTCGCGCATCTGCGCGAACTCAACCATTCGGAACGCTTTTGGGCGCATGTCACAGCACTGACACCGCATCGCAAGGCGGCAATCGCCTGGCTTAAAGCGCATGGCCCAGCGCTATTGCGGGCCGGCTGAAAACTCGCCTCTGCTTGCCTTCAGCGCGGTAGAAAGCCGACGATCTGCTCCGCCTCAGTGACGATCGGATCGGCGATTTCTGCAGCCCGGGTAGCCCCCAACCTGAGCGCCGCATCAAGCGCAGCCGGGTCTGCCAGCAGCCGGGCCATCTCCGCTTGAATCGGGCTGAGATGCGCAACCAGCGCTTCGACAAGCACTTCCTTGAACGCGCCGAAGCCCTTGCCGCCGTGCTCGCGCAGGACATTTTCGGGCAGGCTGTCGGTGACGCCCGCCAAGATTCCGACCAGGTTGCGCGCCTCCGGTCGGGCCTCCAGACCCTGGACATGCTCCGGCAGCGGCTCGGGGTCGGTCTTTGCCCGACGGATCTTCAGGGCGACGGCGTCATGGCTATCGGTCAGGTTGATGCGCGATTGATCCGAGGGATCAGACTTCGACATCTTCCGAGTTCCATCACGCAGACTCATCACCCGCGCCGCAACGCCCTGGATCAACGGCTCGATCCGCGGGAAGAACTCTGGCACGCCGTAGTCGTGGTTGAACTTCTCGGCGATGTCGTTGGCCAGTTCCAGATGCTGCTTCTGGTCATCGCCCACCGGCACGAGGGTGGCTTTGTAGGCAAGGATGTCGGCGGCCATCAGGTTCGGATAGACGTAAAGGCCGCTCGAGGCCGCCTCCCGATCCTTGCCGGCCTTGTCCTTGAACTGGGTCATCCGGTTCAGCCAGCCAAGGCGGGCAATGCAGTTAAAAATCCAAGCAAGCCGTGCATGCGCCGGCACATGGCTTTGTACGAACAGCGTGCAGCGCCTTGGATCGAGGCCGCAGGCGATCAGCGCCGCCGCCATCTCCCGCGTCTGGGCAGCCAACTGCGCAGGGTCCTGCCAGACGGTGATCGCGTGCAGGTCAACCACACAGTAGATCGCGTCATGGCGATCCTGCAGCGGGACCCAGTTGCGGATGGCCCCAAGATAGTTGCCCAGGGTGGGAACGCCGGAAGGCTGGATGCCGGAAAAGACACGCTGCATGGGGTGGAGACCATCTCGGTGAACAGGCCGGGGTGATTGCCGTCGCCGGCCGGTTGGTCAAGCGGCTGGCTTGCGCCGGCGACGCAACAGGCGCCTTACCTCGCCAAGATCGATGGCGCGCAGACCATGGGCGATCAGGAAATAAGCAATGCCCCCAACCCCGAGCAGGAGAGCGAGCGCGCCATATTTCAGCGGCCCGGACATCGGAAACAGCCAGGGCCGCATTGCCAGGAGCAAACCAGCCATGAGCAGCGCTGCGGCGAGCAGGCGCGGCGCGCGTCGGCGCAGCTGGCGATCCGGCACAAACTGCCGGCGGCGGTACAGCAACCAGCCTAGCATGACGGCGTTGAACCAGGCGGCGAGCGCGGTCGCCAAGGCGACTCCGACATAGGCAAGCCAAAAGCTGAGGGCCAGATTGAGGCCGAGATTGAGCGCCACCGCGGCGAACCCGACCTTGACCGGAGTCGCGGTATCGCCACGGGCGAAGAAGCCGGGCGCGAAGACCTTGACCAGCACATAGGCTGGCAGCCCGAGGGCATAGGCCCCCAGCGCGGCGGCGGTGGCCTTGCCCGCCTCGGCCGTGAAAGCTCCACGGACAAAAAGAACATCGATGATCGGCGCCGCCGCCGCCGCCAGACCGAGGGCTGCCGGCAGGCAGAGCAATAAGCTGAGTTCTGTCGCGCGGCTCATCGTCCGATGCGCCGAAAGACTCTCCCCCGCTCGGACTTGACGGGAGAGGAGCGGCAGCATCGCGGTGCCGATCGCCGCACCGATCACCCCGAGCGGGAGCTGCGCGACCCGGTCGGCGTAGTAGAGAAACGATACGGCACCCGCCGGCAACAGGCTGGCAATGACGACATCAACCGCGAGGTTCAGCTGCGTGACCCCGGCCCCGAGTACGCCGGGGATCATCTTGCGCAATACCTGCTGCACATCGGGTGCGAGCTGCGGCGGGCGCAGGAAATGCAGCGCGAAACCGGCATGCGCACAAGCCCAAAGCACAAGACCCAGCTGCACGACGCCGGAGATCGTTACCCCCCAAGCCAACGCGTGCGCAGGCGTTGGCGTGAAGGGCGCTAGCAGCACGAGGGCCGCCATGGAGAGCAAGTTGAAGAAAATAGGTGCCGCGGCGGCGGCGGCAAAGCGATCCAGGCCGTTCAGGACGCCGGAGACCAGGGCAGTCAGGCAGATCAGCAGCAGATAGGGGAAGGTGATCCGGGTGAGCGAAACCGCCAGGGCGAATTGATCGGGATCGGCGGCGAAACCCGGCGCCAGCGCATACATGATCTGCGGCATGAAGATCAGACCGAGTATCACGAGGCCAGCGAGCCAGAGCGTCATCAGCGCCGCCATGCGTTCGGCCAACTGCTTGGCGACCTGCGGCCCCTGCACCGCGAGGGTGCCAGAGAAGGCCGGCACGAAGGCGGCATTGAAGGCGCCCTCGCCAAACAGGCGCCGAAAGAGGTTCGGCAGCTTCAGGGCAACGAAGAAGGCGTCGGCAAGCGGGCCGGCGCCAAGCACGGCGGCGATCAGCATGTCCCGGGCGAAGCCCAGAATCCGGCTGACCATGGTCCAGCCGCCGACGGTGAGAACCCCTTTCAGCATTCGAAGGTGTTAGCAGGCGGGCACGGCGACGTCAGCCCGGCCGGGGTGCAGTCGATTACCGCGCAACTGCCGAGCCCCCCACCGCCGCCAAGATCTGCCGCCTAGGCGTAGTCCCTTCATAGCCGATGGGGAAAAGCCCAGGGCTCACCGCCCGATGGCAGCATGCGCGGCCAGGCAGGCCATATCGAGCAGCTGATTCACCGAACTGTCCACCGGGACGATCTGCACCGGCTTCGACATCCCCATCAGCAGGGGCCCGATGGTGGTGGCGCTGGTCAGCCGCGGCGTCGCCTTGGTGAGGATATGCGCCGCATGCAGCCCCGGCATGACCAG
>CAITYE010000177.1 GCA_903896535.1 uncultured Paracraurococcus sp. | reverse complement strand
TGCGTTCGCATTCGCTCACGCACCCTGCTCTAACCGTTGTTTGGTCGCGGGATTCAGCGCCTTCGGCGATTCCGCCTCAACGCATCCCGCTCTAGAGCATGCTGCGTTCACATGCGTTCACGCACCCTGCTCTAACCGTTGTTTGGTCGCGGGATTCAGCGTTTTCTGCGATTCCGCCTCAACGCATCCCGCTCTAGCGTGAAGGCCGCCCGGCCCGGGCGTCCTCAAAGCCTCAAACTCTCAAATTTTGGCCGTGAATGGCCCGCGATTCCAAGGCCTTGCGCCCCAGCCAGTGGCGATTTCAAGCGGCTTTAGGGCCTCAACCTCGCCGCCGCCGCGCTGGCGGGGTCATAACGATAAAATTTCATGGTCCCCCCCCCCCGTCGGGGCGGGAGGGGGATTTGTCCGAAAATGATCTCAAGCGCTTAACAGCTGGCTTTCGCCGCGATGACGCCGGCGCCTGCAGCGCCGTTCTCTCAAGCGAGACCACGGGCACGGGGCAAAGCCGCGTGCCGCGCGGCTCAGGAAACCGCGGCGGGACCCGCCCGCGGATTGCGGGCCAGAAAAAACCCTACCGCACCGGCAGTTCTGTCACGGCGCACAGATCGACGCCGCGCCGTTCCTGCGCCTGCCCGTTCAGCCAGACGAAGCGCAGATCGTAGCGGCACTCCCCGCCCGGCAGTTGCACCTTGGCCCGCCCGCCTGGCCGCAGCGCGGTGCCGCCCAGCCGGTCCGGCCCCCAATTCTGCTCGCCGGCGGGGGAAGCGAAGACATCCTGCAGCACCTGCCGCCCCCGGTTCACCACCACGAAGGAGGGATCGCCCGCGGTCGCGGGAATGGCGTGCGGCGCGTTGGTGATGGCCGCCGCCTGCGCCTCGTTCTCCACCGGCTGCCAGCCGGCCGCAAACAGGCAGGCGCGCACCTGCTGGTTCCGCCCCGGCGCGTTGTCGTCCACCGTGTTCACCGTCGGCGGCATCCAGACGCCGCCCTGCATCCAGCAGCGGCCATTCCGGCACACCTGGCGCGCCGGCGTGAAATAGCCGGGGCTGCCCGGCACCAGCCGCGGCATCGGCGGAAACATCTGGTAGGCGCCGGCCGAACAATAGGTGCGCGTCGCCTCGAATTCCTGGGCCGTGCCGCCGGGCTTGGCCCAGCGTTCGGCGCAGCCCGCCAGCAGCAACAGGCCCAGCAGCAGGCCAGCGGCGGCGCGGCTCATCGGACGATATAGTTGTTGGTGGCACAGGTATTCACGTTGCGTCGCTCCTCCGCCCCGCCACCCTGGAAGACCCAGCGCAGATCATAGCCGCATTCGCCCTCCGGCAGCCGGATGGCCAGGTATTGCCCGGGCGGCAGTACCACCTCGCCCAGCCGGTCGCGGCCCCAGCCCTGGGCGGTCGATGGGCTGGCGAAGAACTCGGCGATCGGCCGGGTGCTCTGGTTCGCCAGGTTGAAGGACGGGGTGCCGCGCGGCCCGGCCGCCGCCGCACCGCCCCCGGCCCGCCCCACCACGTAATCGGTCAGGTTGCAGGTGTTCACGCCGCGCCGTTCATCCGCCACGCCGCCCCGGAAGACCACGCGAACGTCGTAGACGCAATTGCCGTCCGCCGGCAGCCGCACGATGAAATTGCCGCCCGGCGGGATCGCCTGTTCCCCCAGCCGGTCCTGCCCCCAGGCCCGCTGACCGGCGGGGGAGGCATAGACCTCGTTGACCACCTCCGCGCCCCGGTTGACGACCCGGAAGGACGGATCGTTCGACTGCGCCCGCCCGGCCAACGGCCATAGCGCAGGCAGGCAGGCGAGCAGGGCCAGAACGGCTCGACGCACGAGGCTTCTCCACCGGCGGTCGCTGCGCCGCCACCGCGCGAGGATAGGCGGCTGGCGCGGCGCTTGCTAGCCCGGCGCTTGGCAGGGCCGGGCGATCCGCCGCATGGTGAAACCCGCCCTTGAACGAGGCCCACCATGCGCCTTGCCCCACCGCTATTTCCCTATCGCCGCCCCGCCGCGCTGGACCGGCCGGGGCCGGAGGCCGCGCCGCTGGTCATCGTGGGCGCCGGCCCGGTCGGGCTGACGCTCGCCCTCGACCTCGCCCGGCGCGGCATCGCCAGCGTGCTGCTGGATGAGGAGGACACCGTCTCGGTCGGCAGCCGCGCCATCTGCTGGTCGAAGCGGACGCTGGAGATTTATGGCCGCCTCGGCCTGGGCCAGCGCTTCCTGGACAAGGGCATCACCTGGCAGCGCGGCCGCGTCTTCCATGGGGAACGAGAGGCCTATGCCTTCGACCTGCTGCCGGAACAGGGGCACGAATACCCCGCCTTCGTGAACCTGCAGCAATACCATGCGGAAGCCTGGCTGGTGGAAGCCTGCACCGCCACCGGGCTGGTCGATCTGCGCTGGCGCCAGCGGGTGGCGGCGCTGGAAACGCTGCCGGACGGCGTGCGCCTGCGGGTAGCAACGCCGGACGGTGAGTATCAGATGCAGGCGGATTGGCTGCTGGCCTGCGACGGCGCGCACAGCACCCTCCGCGAAGGGCTGGGCCTGCCCTTCCTTGGTCAGATCTTCCACGACCGCTTCCTGATCGCCGATGTGCGCATGCGCGCCGCCTTCCCGACGGAGCGCTGGTTCTGGTTCGACCCGCCCTTCCATCCCGGGCAATCCGTGCTGCTGCACAAGCAGCCTGACGATATCTGGCGCATCGATTTCCAGCTGGGCTGGGACGCCGACCCGGAGGCCGAGAAGGACCCCGCCCGGGTGCGCGCGCGGGTCGCCCGCATGCTCGGCCCCGATGTACCGTTCGAGCTGGATTGGATCAGCGTCTACACCTTCCGCTGCCGCCGGCTGGAACGCTTCCGCCATGGCCGCGTCTTCTTCCTGGGCGATGCGGCGCACCAGGTCAGCCCGTTCGGCGCCCGCGGTGGCAATGGCGGCGTGCAGGATGCCGATAATCTCGGCTGGAAGCTGGCCGCGGTGCTGGACGGCCGGGCGCCGGAGAGCTTGCTCGACAGCTATGATGCCGAACGCCTGCCGGCGGCCGACGAGAATATCCTGAACTCCAGCCGCAGCACCGACTTCATCACCCCAAAGAACGCCGCCGCGCGGGCCTACCGCGACGCCATCCTGGCGCTGTCGGCAACCCAGCCGCTGGCCCGGCCGCTGGTGAATTCGGGGCGGCTGTCGCGCCCGGCGATCCTCACCGACAGCCCGCTTGCGACCGGCGGCGTGGCGACGGCGCCGGCGCCGGATGCGCCGGTGCTGCGGGACGGCCAGCCGGACTGGCTGCTGCGCCATATCGGAGCGGCCGGGGATGGCTTCACCCTGCTGGCCTTCGCCGGCCCCGGCGTGCCGCCCGCCGCGGCACCGCCCGGGCTGACCCGCGTGGTGGTGAGCCAGGAGGAAACGCCCGGGGCGCTGTTCGACCATGCCGGGCTCGCCACCGCCCGCTTCGCCGCCGGGCCTGGTGAGGCGGTGCTGCTGCGCCCGGACCAGCATATCGCCGCGCGCTTCGCCGCGCCCGAGCTGGCGGCGATCGCCGCCGCCCACGCCAAGGCTTTGGGACATGCGCCATGACGCTCGCCCGCGAACCCCGCCTGCCCGACCCTGATGGCTGGTACGCCGCGCTGATGACCGCGCACCGCGATCTGGACGAGGCGGCCTCCCGCCGGCTGGATGCGGCGCTGGTGGTGCTGCTGGCCAATCACATCGGCGATGCGGCGGTGCTGGCCGAGGCGCTGGCACTGGCGCGTGCGGCGGTCAGCCCGCCGGCCGCGGCCGGACCAGCAGCAGCGCCCGCGCGATAAGATCATCGGCCGCCGGGCGCATCGCCTCCGGATGCGGGCGCGCCGGGCCGGGCGGGCGGGCGTCCCAGACCACCGCCTCCGGCACCTCCACCGCGAAGCCGGCATGGGCGAAGCGGGTGACCATGGCGGAGAGGCCGAGCCGGTTCACATAGACCCCGGCGCGGTCGACCAAGGTGCTCGCCCAGAAGGCGTCGCTGAAGCGCAGATGCTGGAGCCCGCCGCCCAGGTGATCCTGGAAATCGATGGCGTGCAGCCCGACCGCATCCGGCGCCGAGACCCGGCGCAGCTCCGCCAGCAGCGGCGCCAGCAGATCCCGCCGCACATGTTCGAGCACGGCGGTGCTGACGATGAGATCGATCGATCCGTCGGGGATTCTGGCCAGCGCCTCCGGCCCGCCGATCAGCAGCCGGGCATCGCACTGTGCCAGCACCGCGGCGCGGTCGGCGCCGTGCTCGAGCACCGGGCCAGCGATCCCCTCGGCACGGGCCAGCGTCGCCACGGCGCGGAAGGCGCTGGGGTCGCGCGGGCCGTTATCCTCGGCATCGAGGAACCAGATAGGCCGGAGCCCTAGCCCGGCGAGCAGCGGCGCCCTCAGGGTCATCCCGCCGGGCCCGATCTCAAGGAAGCCGCGCGGTGCGCGACCGAGCGCGGCGCGGGCGCAGCTCACCCAATCGCGCGCCGCCAGCACGCTTGTGGGGTCGCGCATGCCAAAGGAGGGGCGGGCGAGCCGCAGGCGCCGGGCCCTGGCCCCATGCAGCCCGACCGCCGTCAGCCCCAGCTTGACGCCGAGCTTCAGCCACCACGGCGCCGGCGCACCGCGGGCCAGACCGCTCGGTGCCGGTACCACCCGCTGCGGTTTGGTCCTGTCCTCGGCCCGATGTTCCATGCCTGCCCTGCCGGGGGGCTGTGGGATTTGCCCAGCACGCCCTTGGCGGCGATATTGCCCGGATGACCCACCCCGCCACCAGCCCTGTCGATCACATCCGCACCTGGCTGCCCGAGCTGACCGCCTGGCGCCGCGACTTCCACGCCCACCCCGAGACCGGCTTCGAGGAGCATCGCACCGCCGGCCTGATCGCCGAGCGGCTGCGCGCGATGGGGATCGAGGTCACGACCGGCATCGGCCGCACCGGCGTGGTCGGCACGCTGCGCCACGGCCCGGGCAATCGCGCCGTCGGGCTGCGCGCCGATATGGACGCGCTCGACATGGCCGAGGCCAACGGCTTCGCGCATGCCTCCACGATCCCTGGCAAGATGCATGGCTGCGGCCATGACGGGCATAGCACCATGCTGCTCGCCGCCGCGCGCTACCTGGCGGAGACCAAGCGCTTCGACGGCACGGTGCACTTCATCTTCCAGCCCGCTGAAGAAGGCCAGGGCGGCGCCCGCGCCATGCTGGCGGACGGGCTGTTCGAACGCTTCCCCTGCGATGCCATCTACGGGCTGCACAACCGGCCGGGGATGCGGGTCGGGCAGTTTGGCCTCTGCGCCGGGCCGATGATGGCCGGCGCCGCCTTCTTCGACCTGACCATTCAGGGCCGGGGCGGGCATGGCGCGAGGCCGGAGAGCACGATCGATCCGGTGGTGATCGGCGCGCAGATCATCGGCGCCTGGCAGACCATCATCGCGCGCAGCGTCGCGCCCGCCGATACCGGCGTGGTCACCACCACGGGCTTCGAAGCGGGCAGCGCCTATAATGTCATCCCCGACCGGGTGGTGCTGCGCGGCACGGTGCGCGCCTTCCGGGCCGAGACGATGCGGCTGATCGAAACCCGCATGCGCGAGTTGGCGAGCGGTATTGCGACCGGCTTCGGCGCGACCGCCACGCTGGACTTCCGCGAAATCGCCGCACCGCTAGTCAACCAGCCGACGCAAACCGACCTGATCGCCGATGCCGCCGCCGGGCTGGTCGGCGAGGCGCATGTTGACCGGCGCCGGGTCCCGGCCATGGGGTCGGAGGATTTCGCCTATATGCTGGCCGAGCGGCCGGGTGCCTATATCCTGGTCGGCAATGGCGAGGGCGAGGGTGGCTGCGAGGTGCACAACCCCGGCTACGACTTCAACGACGCCGCCATCCCCTATGGCGGCGGCGTGCTGGCGGCGACGGTGGAACGGGATTTGGCGCCGCGATGAGCCGCCTGCTCGCCGCGCTACTCCTCCTCCTCCCGGCCCCGGCCGGTGCCACCGAACTGACGGTCCATGTCCTTGGCGTCCACGCCACGCCTGGCGACATCTTGGTCGCGGCCTGCCCGCGCGAGGGATTTCCCGGCGCCGCCTGCCCCTTCCTGGGCAGCGCGCCGGCACGGTTGGGGGAGGTGACGATCACCCTGCACGACCTGCCCGCCGGCGATTTCGCCCTCAAGGCCTTCCATGACCTCGATGGGGATCGCCAACTACGAACGGATTGGCTGGGCCGCCCGCGGGAGCCACTGGGCTTCGGCAATGACGCGCCGATCACCCGCACCGGGCCACCCCGCTTCGAGGCAGCGGCCGTGCGCCTGCCGCCGAACGGCGCCTTCGAGACGCGGCTCACCCTGCGCTACGAGTAGGGCGGCGCAGCGGCGCCTATCGCCGCCAGCGCCGGCCGGCGAGGATCGCCGTCAGCACCCCCAAGGCGATCACCACCACGCCGACCATGCCGGCCACCACCTCGAAATTCGGGGAATCCCGGGTGACGAACAGCGTCGCGATCGCCCCTGCCATGCTGAGGATGGCATCGACGATGGTGTTCATTCCTCAGCCCTGCCCGGTCGTCGTCAGCAGCACCGCGAAGCCCTCGAACTCCGGCGGGCCGAGATAGAGCGGCTTGGCGTTGCCGGCATTCCGATGCGCCAGACGAAAGGCCTCCGAGCGCGTCCAGGC
>CAITYE010000176.1 GCA_903896535.1 uncultured Paracraurococcus sp. | reverse complement strand
TACGACTTACGAAATGTCTAAAGGATCAACAGCTCTTCGTCAACGCCCCTCAAAATAACCGAAATTCCTGAAAATGAGATGAATCGACCTCGGCGAGCGCGCCCCCACATCGCCCCTTAGCCTAACCGCATGAGGCTGTGCCGCGGGCCAAAGTGCCGGGCCGTACGCCGCGGCCCGCGCCGCCTGGCCTCTGAAAAGCGGCTTTGGCCCATGGTATGGGCCGCCATGAAGGTCGCGGGGGCCTGGTCTTGCCGCTGTTGTCTCGGGAGCCAGAAGGCGCCAATCGTCGCTGCCGGTCCGGGGCTGCATCACGCGGAAATAGAGCGTGATCGACAGGGCGCGTATTCCCTCACCCAATTGTGCGGCGCAGCATTATGGTGCGGCGCAGCATATTGAAGGACGAGGTGCAAGATGCAGCCCAACCCAACCCTTCCCAGCTTCCCCGGCCTGCCGGCCATGGATGGGCGGACCCTGCCGCTGGCCGCCCTGCTTTTCGTCCTTCTGGCCGGCATTCTCCTGCCGGGGGCGGTGATCTTCGTCGTGGCGCTGTCCGCCGCGGTCGGCTTCGGGGTCATGGTCGCGGATTGGCGCCGCGCCCCGGATTCGCCCGAGCTGCACGGCTCCTGGTCCGCCTGAGGCCACGGGGCGCCTTTGCGCGCTTGCCCCGATAGGGCAGCATCCCGCCCTGTTTGAAGGGGAGGGGACCATGGAAGGGCTGCGCCAGGGCAATCTGGGGGAATACGCGCTCACCGGCCGCATCGCGGTCATCACTGGCGGTAGCAGCGGCATCGGAGCGGCAACGGCCCGAAGGTTGGCCGCCGCCGGCGCCAGCGTGGTGGTTGGCTTCAATGAAGGTGCCGCGCGGGCGGAAGCGCTGGTCCGCGACCTGCCCGGCCAAGGCCACTTCGCGCTGCGCCTGCCGGCCACCGACAGCGCCGCGCTGAAGGCCGCCGCGGCCACCGTGCAGCAACGCTGCGGGCGCTGCGACGTGCTGATCAACTCCGCCGGCACCACCCGCGCCGTGCCGCATGCCGATCTGGAAGCGCTCGATGATGCGCTCATCGACCGTGTGCTGCAGGTGAATGTGCGGGGACCCCTGGCGACCATCCGTGCCTTCCTGCCGCTGCTGCAGGCCAGCGGCGATGCGATCATCGTGAACATCTCCTCGCTCGCCGCCATCACCGGCACCGGCAGCAGCCTGATCTACGGCGCGTCCAAGGCGGCGATGGACACGGCCGGGCTTTCGCTGGCCCGGGTACTGGGGCCGGCAGGCATCCGCGTCGTCTCCGTCTCCCCCGCCGCCGTGCTGACCGATTTCGTCCCCGGCCGGTCGCGGGAGGTGGTGGAGAAGGCGGCTTTCACCTCGCCGCTGAAGACCCTGACCGAGGCCGATGACGTGGCGGTGGCGATCATGGGAACGATCACCCATCTGCGCCTCACCACGGGCGTCTCGATCCTGGTCGATGGCGGCAAGCATCTGTAGGGGGGGCCGCAGGCGCCCTTCGGCGCCGCCGTGCTGCGCGCCGTTGGCTTTGCTTGCCCTCGGCCTGGTTTTCGCCGCCGGCGCCCAGAGCAGCCTCCGTTCGGATGCACCTCGCGGTGATCCATCAGACCGGCGATTGCTCTAGAGCGCGATGCGTTGAGGCGGCATCGCCGAAGGCGCTGAATCCCGCGACCGAACAAAGTTTAGAGCAGGATGCGTGAGCGAATGCGAACGCAGCATGCTCTAGTCTGGCTTGATGCCGGCCTGCTGCACCACCGCGGCCCATTGCGGCACTTCCCGGCGCAGCCGCGCGGCCAAGGGGGCCGGGCCGTCCAGCATCAGTTCGGCCCCCGTCGCCGCGATGCGCCGGCGCAGATCGCTGTCCGCCCCGCCCAAGGCAGCGAGTTCGCCCGCCATCCGCTGCACGCCTTCGGGCGGCACCGAACGGGCGGCGAACAGCCCGTACCAGAGCGTGGCCTCGAAGCCCGGCACCTGTTCGGCGACCGCGGGCACATCGGCCAGCAGCGGCAGCCGCGCGGCGGTGGTGACCGCGAGGCAGCGCGCGGTGCCGGCGCGCAGATGTTCCAGCGGGATCGAGACATCGCCGCTGAAGCAGTCGATATCCCCCGCCAGCAGCGCGTTCATAATCAGCTGAGAGCCGCGATAGGGCACATGCGTCAGTTGGATGCCAGCCTGCTGCTGCAGCATGGTCATGGTCAGGTGGGTGGAGGAGCCGACGCCGGAGCTGCCGAAGGTCAGCCGGTTCGGGTCCGCCTTGGCCTGCGCCAGGAAGCTGGCGAAGTCGCGCGGGCCATTCGCCCGCACCACCAGGGTGAAGGGCGATTGCATCACCAGGGTCACCGGCTGGAGGTCGGTGATGGGATCAAAGCCAAGGTCGCGGCGCAGGCCCGGCAGCGTGGCGATGGCGGTTGAGGTGATGAGGAAGCTATGCCCGTCATTCGCCTGGGCGACGTATTGGATGCCAACCGCCCCGCCGGCCCCGGCGCGGCTGTCGAAGACCACCGGCTGGCCGAGCTTCGGCGTCAAGGCCTCGACGAAAAACCGCGCCGGCAGGTCCTGCGGCCCGCCCGGGGCGAAGGGGCTGATCAGGCGCACCGGGCGGTTGGGCCAAGGCGCCGTCTGGCCCAGGGCGGGTGCGGCGAATGTGGCGAAGGGAACGACGCCGAGGCGGCGGCGGGTCAGGGTCATGGCATGCCTCCCAGCGGCCTGTTCCGGCCGACCGGCGTAGCCTAGAGCGCGATGCGTTGAGGCGGAATCGCCGAAAACGCTGAATCGCGCGATCCGACAAATGCTAGAGCGGGCTGCGTGAACGCATGTGAACGCAGCATGCTCTAGAGCAAGATCCGTTCAGATGGACTCATCTGAAGGGATTTCTTGCCCTGGACAATATAATGCCCAGGGTAACCTCCGTTCAGGCGGAAGCGTCGGGGCGGCTTCGATCCGTCTCGGCCCGCACGCCGAGCTGATGCTGACGGCGGCCGGCGGCACGCGGGGTTGTTACGCGCGCCGCGCGCCCG
>CAITYE010000175.1 GCA_903896535.1 uncultured Paracraurococcus sp. | reverse complement strand
GCTGCCGCCCTTGTCGGTTCGGCCGGCGGCGCCGCTAGGTCCCGCGCGAGGCTGGCCAGCCGCTCCAGCTTCAGCCGCACGTCGGCGCCGCCCGGCCCGATGTCCACCCGGTCGACCAGGAGGCGGATGATGCGCGCCTGCTCTGCATCGGCTGGTGACCGGCGCCGTGGTCGGGCCGCGTGCCATGGCGCAATGGGAGGATTATCTCGGCGCCCTGGCGGTGACGCTGACGGCGGAGGATGAGGCGCTGGTGGATGGGCTGGTCACGCCCGGCCATCACTCGACGCCGGGCGATAACGACCCGCAATACCCGCTGGAAGGGCGGCCCATGCGCGGATGACGCCCCTGGCCCAACCGCCGCTGCCGCAAAATCAGGCATTTGGCCCATCATGGCGAATGCCCGCTGCGCCGCGCTACTTGCCTGCCACCCGCCCGCGTGGTGAAGCGTTGGGATGACATGGTCCACCCTTGCACGAGACCCTACCACCGGTGAATTGGGCGTGGCCGTCGTCACCCGCTTCTTTGCCGTGGGTGCGCTATGCCCGCGGGTTGAAGGCCAGGTGGCGGCGCTGGCCACCCAGGCGCTGGTCAACCCGATGCTGGGCATTGCCGGCATGGAGCGGCTGCGCGCTGGCGAACCGCCCGCCGCGGTGATGGCGGCGCTGCTGGCCGCCGATGCCTGGCGGGAGAGCCGACAATTCCACATTCTGGGCATGAGCGGCGAGATCGCCCAGCACACGGGCAGCGATTGTGTGCCCTGGTGCGGCTCGGTCTGGCCGGGAAATGTCTCGGTGGCCGGCAATATGCTGGCCGGGCCGCGCGTGGTGGAAGCGACGCGCGATGCCTATCTGGCCAGCCAGGGTTTGCCGATGGCCGACCGCCTGATCGCAGCTCTTGAGGCCGGCGATGCCGAGGGTGGCGATGCCAGCGGCAAGCAGGCCGCCGCCCTGATGGTGGCAAGCCAGGACCCCTATACCGATCTCGATCTGCGGGTGGATGACCATGCCGACCCGCTGGCCGAACTCCGCCGCCCGCTCGGCGTCGCACGGGAACGCTATGTGCATTTTCGGCGTTTCCTCGCCGGGCGCGACTATACAGGCGTCTTTGACCGCGAAGTGATCAACGCCGCCATTGAGGCCGCCAATGGGGCCACCGGGCGATGATGCTCACGGTCGAGAACCTCTCCGTCACCTTCGCCACCCAGCGCGGCCCGTTGCGCGCGGTGGATAATGTGGGCTTCTCCCTCGCACCCGGCCGTACCCTGGCGGTGGTGGGGGAGAGTGGTTGCGGCAAATCCGTCACCTCGCTCGCCATCATGGGCCTCTTGGCCGAAAATGCCCGCACCGAGGGGCAGGTGATGTTCGAGGGGCGCGACCTGCTGACTTTGCCAAAGGCGGAGCGGCGCAAGCTGCGCGGCGGCGCCATGGCGATGATTTTTCAGGAGCCGATGACCAGCCTGAACCCCGCCTTCACCGCGGGCGAGCAGGTGGCCGAGGCACTGCGGGTGCATGAGGGCCTGGCACCCGACCTCGCGCTAAAACGGGCTATTGAAATGCTCGACCGCGTGCGCATCCCCGAACCCGCCCGCCGGGCGGCGGCCTATCCGCATCAGCTCTCCGGCGGCATGCGCCAGCGGGTGATGATCGCCATGGCGCTGGCCTGCAAGCCGCGCCTGCTGATTGCCGATGAACCCACCACAGCGCTCGACGTCACCGTCCAGGCGCAAATCCTGGCCCTGCTGGAAACGCTCAAGCGCGAGACCGGCACCGCCATTCTCCTCGTCACCCATGATCTGGGCGTGGTTGCCGATTACGCCGATGATGTGTTGGTGATGTATGCCGGCAGGGTGGCCGAGGCGGCGCCGGCCCAGGCGCTCTTCGCCCGGCCTGAGCATCCCTACACCATCGGCCTGCTGGGCGCCGCGCCGCGTTTCTCGGCCCCCGGCGGCAAACTGGCCAATATTGCCGGCACTGTGCCGGATTTGGCTGCACCGCCGCCCGGCTGCCGCTTCGCGCCCCGCTGCCCCTTCGTTGCCCCACGTTGCGACACCACGCCGCCGTTGGCGGGAGGCCAGCATCAGGTGGCCTGCTGGAACGCGCCGCTGGATGCCGCCGCATGACGCCCCTGCTCGAACTCGACAATGTGCAAAAACATTTCCCGGTGCGCGACGCGCTGGGCCGGCCGCGCGGCGCGGTGCGCGCGGTGGATGGCGTGAGCCTGCATGTGATGCCGGGCGAGGTGCTGGCCATTGTGGGCGAGAGCGGCTGCGGCAAATCCACCCTGGGCCGGGTAGCGCTGCGGCTGATTGAACCCGATAGCGGCCACATCCGCTTAGAGGGCGAGGATTTTTCCGCCCTCTCCGGCCAAGCGCTGCGGGCGCGGCGCAAACACGCCCAGATCATCTTCCAGGATCCCTTTGGCAGCCTGGACCCGCGGATGAGCGTGGCCGCCGCCATTGAGGAACCGCTGATCCTGCACACTGGCCTCACCCGCGCCGGCCGGGCTGCGCGGGTGGCGGATTTGCTCACCCGGGTGGGGCTGCGGCCGGAGATGGCCAATCGCTGGCCGCATGAATTCTCCGGCGGCCAGCGCCAGCGCATCGCCATCGCCCGCGCCCTGGCCAGCGGGCCCCGGCTGATCATCGGCGATGAACCGGTCTCGGCGCTGGATGTCTCGGTGCAGGCGCAGGTGCTGAACCTGCTGCAGGACCTCATCGCCGAATTCAATCTGGGCTTCATCATGATCAGCCATGATCTGGGCGTAGTGCGCCACATCGCCGATCGGGTGGCGGTGATGTATCTGGGCCGCATTGTCGAGGAAGGGCCGGCCGCCCAGGTCTTTGCCGCGCCGCGCCACCCCTATACCCGCGCGCTGCTGGCCGCCGTGCCGGGGCAGGGCAACAAGGCCGCGGCGCTGCAGGGCGATGTGCCCAGCCCCATCGCGCCGCCCCCGGGCTGCCGCTTCCACACCCGCTGCCCGCATGCCGCAGCCGCCTGCAGCGCCGCCATGCCGGAACTGGCGGGCGAGGGCCATCGCGCCGCCTGTTTCCTGGCCGATAGCCTGCCAGCCGCAACCCCCTTCCATGAAAACACCACCGGCGGCGAGCGCCTTACCCGCCTCGCCGCGCGCTTCCAAAGGGAGAATGGATAGACATGTTCCGCCGCATCGCCGCCCTGGCCCTCCTCCTCTTCGCCTCGGCGGCCAGCGCGCAAAACCTGCGCATCGGCCTGCGTGAGGACCCCGATATCATGGACCCGACGCTGGCCCGCACCTTTGTAGGCCGCATCGTCTTCGCCGCCGTCTGCGACAAGCTCTTCGACATCAATGCGCAGCTGGAGATCGTCCCGCAACTCGCCACCGGCCATAGCTGGGACGAACCTAAGACGCTGCGCATCACCCTCCGCCCAGGGGTCAAATTCCATGATGGCGAGGCGATGGACGCCGAGGCCGTGCGCTATTCGCTCAACCGCCATGCGACCATGCAGGGCAGTTTCCGCCGTGGCGAGATCAACACCATGGAGAGCGTGGAGGTGGTCGACCCGCTGACCGTGCTGATCCGCCTGCGCGAGCCCTCGGCCGCCTTCCTGGCGCAATTGACCGACCGTGCCGGCATAATCGTCAGCCCCCGCGCGGCGGAGGCGGCGGGGCGCAATTTCGGCCTGCGCCCCATCTGCGCCGGACCCTATCGCCTGACCGAGCGCGTGGCGCAGGACCGCATCGTGGTGGACCGCTTCGCCGAATATTGGAATGCCGCCAGCACCACCATCCCGCGCATCACCTACCGGATCATCAGCGACAGCACGGTGCGCCTGGCCAATCTGCAATCGGGCGCCCTGGAGATGGTGCAGAGCATCGATCCCGATGACGTGGCAGCAGTGCGGCGCGACAGCCGCCTGCGGATCAACATCACCGACGAATTGGGCTACCAGTCGATCACCCTCAATGTCGCCAATGGCCCGCGGGCGCAAACGCCGATGGGTCAGGACCCCCGGGTGCGCGCAGCCTTCGAATTGGCGCTGGACCGCCAGGTGATCAATCAGGTGGTCTACGAGGGCTTGTATACCCCAACCGCCCAGCCGGTGCCGCCCACCAACCCGCTGCATGTGCCGGGCTTCGAGCCCGAGCCCCGCAATCTCGACCGCGCCCGCGCCCTGCTGCGCGAGGCCGGCGTGCGCACACCCCTCGCCGTCGAGATGACCGTGCCCAATAGCCCCGATCTGCGCCAGGCGGCCGAGGTGATGCAGGCCATGCTGCGCGAGGCGGGCTTCGAACTGCGGATCAACACCATGGAATTCGCCAGCTCCCTCCAGGCGGCGGTTCGCGGCGAGTTCGAGACCTACCTCATCGGCTGGTCCGGCCGGGTCGACCCCGATGGCAATACCTGGACCTTCATCCACAGCCGCGGCCCCAGCAATGATGGCCACTACGCCAACCCCGAGGTGGACCGCCTGCTCGATGCTGCGCGGCTGGAGCAGGACCCCGCCCGGCGGCGCGACCTCTATGCCCAGATCTATGAGATTAGCCTGCGGCAGGATCGCAGCCGGATCTATTTGTGGCACCGCAAGAACATCGTCGCGCATAGCGCGCGGGTGACCGGCTTCACCGCGGTGGCCGATGGGCTGATCCGGGTGCAGGGGCTGCGCTTGCAATGACGCCTCCATCGGCCCGCATCGAGGGCCATGCCGTGAAGCGGCCCGCAGCAGCATGATCTCCTGGTTCCTCCGGCGTCTGGGGCAGATCCTGCCCACGCTGCTCATCCTCAGCTTCGGCATCTTCGCGCTGCAGCAACTCATGCCCGGTGACCCGGCGCTGATACTGGCCGGCGAAGAGCGTGGCGACCCTGCGGTGCTAGCGCAAATCCGCACCGAGCTCATGCTCGACCGGCCCTTGCTGGAGCAATATGGCCATTGGCTGTGGCGGTTGCTGCATGGCGATTTCGGTTTTTCCTGGCGCATCCGTGTGCCGGTGGCCGAACTGCTGATGGACAAGCTGCCGGTCACCGCGCAGCTCGCCTCGATGAGCTTTGTCATTGGCGTGGCCATCGGCGTGCCGGCTGGGGTGATCTCGGCGGTGGCGAAGGACAAGCCATTGGATTGGCTGATGAATGCTGTGGCGCTGTTTGGCATTTCCATGCCGAATTTCTGGCTTGGCATCATGATGATCCTGCTCTTCTCGGTGCAACTCGGCTGGCTGCCGCCCTCGGGCTATGTGCCGCTCTGGGAGGACCCCTGGCAGTCGCTGGCCACCACCATCATGCCGGCCTTCGTGCTCGGCACCGGGGTGGGGAGCGTGCTGATGCGCCACACCCGCGCCGCCATGCTGGGCGCGCTGGAGCAGGACTATATCCGCACCGCCCGCGCCAAGGGGGTGGTCGAGCGCAGCGTCATCGCCCGCCATGCGCTGCGCAATGCGCTGATCCCCGTCGTCACGCTTGGCACCATCGAGTTTGGCCGGCTGCTGGCCGGCGCGGTACTGACGGAGCAGATTTTCTCCATCCCGGGCTTTGGCAAGCTGGTGGTGGATGCGGTGTTCAACCGGGATTATCCGGTGGTGCAGGGCGTGGTGCTGGCCACGGCGCTGATCTTTGTCGCGCTCTCGCTGGTGGCGGATATTCTCTACATGCTGATTAACCCCAGGCTGCGCGCGGCATGAGCCAGTCCTCCCCCGCCCGCCGCGCCCTGGCCGCCTTGCTGCGCCATCGCCTGGCGATGTTTGGCCTGGTCGTGGTGGTGCTCTTCGTGGCCGCGGCCCTGCTCGCGCCCTGGATTTCACCGGCCGATCCGCTGGCCACCTCCTGGGCCGCCATTCGCCGGGCACCATCGGCCGCGTATTGGTTTGGCACCGATGAGAATGGCCGCGATGTGCTCTCACGCGTGCTGTGGGGGGCGCGGGCCTCGCTGATGGCCGGGGTCATCGCGGTGGGCGGCGCGCTGCTGATCGGCGTGCCGATCGGCCTGGTGGCCGGGCTGGCCGGCGGCTGGCTGGATGCGCTGATTTCACGCGTGGCCGATGCCATGCTGGCGGTGCCGTTTCTCATTCTGGCCATTGCCTTGGCGGCCTTTCTGGGCCCGGCTCTGGAAAATGCCATGCTGGCCATTGCCATCTCGGCGAGCCCGGTCTTCGTGCGCTTGGCCCGAGGCATGGCTTTGGAAGCCAATACGACCGATTACGCCGAGGCTGCGCGGGCCATGGGCAATCCGCCCTGGCGGACGGCGCTCGTGCATGTCCTGCCCAATATCGCCCCGCCGCTGCTGGTGCAGGCCACACTTTCCATCGCCGAGGCCATCATCGCCGAGGCCTCGCTCTCCTTCCTCGGCCTGGGCCAGCAGCCGCCGGCGCCCTCCTGGGGCTCTATGTTGAACAGCGCCCAGCGCTTTATTGAGAATGCGCCTTGGCTGGCGATCTTCCCTGGCATGGCAATTTTTACGCTGGTGCTGGCGCTGAACCTACTGGGTGATGGGCTGCGCGATGCGTTGGACCCGCGGAGTGCTCGGCGGTAGAGCGATTTAATATCATCCGCGGATATCCTGAATTGGCGCGATTATTGGCGCACTCCTGTGAGAAGAAGCGCGCGAGGCGCTCGCCGATGGCGCTCCACAGTGTTTCGACATCGCGTGGTTCGGCGCCTTGAGTTTGGCGCAGACCTGCCCGTGTGCTGGTGCTGACTGACCCTGGAGCCTGGGGTAGCAATCTTTTGCGCCCAGCGGATACGCGTTGGGTCCGCATCCAGGGAGGCCCGGTACTTCTGACTCTGAAAAAACACTCATACCAAAGCCCACTGATCAGAACCGATGTGCCCAGTCGCGCATTCCGATCGACATGATGCGCCAGGGCTGATCAACGCGGCGGTTCCAGTGGTGGCAGCAATGCCCGGCGATGTCGTCGTGGTCACGGAACACACGGTTTGACAGCCAGTTGTGGCGCATGAACTGCCAGACGTTCTCCATCACGTTCAGCTCCAGGCATTTGGCTGGCAGCGGCAGTTGGGTCATGTTGTTTGGCATGGTGACCTCGCATGACAGATGCCACCCGGCCTGATCGAGCAGCAGCACCGCATGCCGCCCTGGGCTGACCATTTCGCTGATCTCGGCCAGGTGCTGGTTCATGCCCGCGGTGTTGCAGAACGGCATGACCAGGGCTGCACCCTTGCCCTCCTGCGGGCAGACGGCACCAAAGATGTAGGCCGAGGCATAGCGCTGATCCTGCGGGCCTCACGGCCTGGTACCGCGCCGCGCCCAGCGCCGGGTGATGCCGTTCTTTTGGCCCACTCTTGCTTCATCCTGGAACCAGACCTCTACCGCATCGAGACCGCGGTCCTGGTCGGCTGCGATGCCCGCCAGCGTGGCGGGGAAGTTTTTTAAATTCTGCGATGGCTCCATCGGCCTG
>CAITYE010000174.1 GCA_903896535.1 uncultured Paracraurococcus sp. | reverse complement strand
TGCCGGTGCATTTCGTCGGGGTGGGCGAGCAGGCCGGCGATCTGCGCCCCTTCTCCGCCGCCGATTTCGCGCTGGGCCTGGTGGGGCTGGACTAGCGCAGGTGCGGGTGCTGCCATGCTGCCCAAGAATAGCGGAGGCGGCGATGGAACTGGTCAATCCGGTCAAGGCGAAGCTGGCGGCGGGCGGCGTGGCACTTGGCCTTGGCGTGCGGATGTCGCGCTCAGCGGAGATTGCCCGCATCGCCCGGGCGACGGGCCATGACTTCCTGTTCATCGATGTCCAGCACAGCCTGTTTAACCTGGAGACCATCGGCCATATCGCCCAGACCGCTTTCGCGCTGGGCATCGCGCCGCTGGCGCGCGTGCGCTCCGTGCGCGATCCGGACGTGCAGGCGCTGCTGGATAACGGCGTCACCGGCATCGTCTTCCCCGATGTGAATACCGAGGCCGAGGCGCGTATGGCGGTCGCCGCGGTGCGCTTTGGCCCGCTCGGCCGGCGCAGCGTCACTGGCGGCTACCCGTATTTCGACTTCGCCGCCGTCCCGCCCGCCCAGGCCCTGCCCGCGGTTGATGCCGCGACGCTGCTCGCCTGCATGATCGAGACGCGGGAGGGCGTGGCCAATGTCGAGGCGATCGCCGCCGTGCCGGGGATCGACGTGATCCATATCGGCATGAACGACCTGCTGACCAATATGGGCAAGCCTGGCCAATACGCCGATGCCGAGCTGCAGGCGGCGATCGAGCGGGTGCTCGCGGCCTGCCGCGCCCATGGCAAGCATTTCGGCTGCGGCGGGCAGCGCGACCCCAAGGCGCAGGCGGCGATCATCAAGCGCGGCGCGCAATTCCTGACCACGCAGACCGATATCGGCCTGCTCTCGGCCGGGGCCGGGGCCTGGACGCGGGGCATTCGTGACGCGCTGGGGGGCTGATATCAACGGCACGAGTCTTTGACTTGTGCCGTTGGTCTGCCGTTGGTCTCAATCCGCCGAGGCGCCGGAGGCCTTGACCACCGGCGCCCAGATGGCGACCTGGGCGCGCATGAAGGCATCGTAGTCGCCGAGTGCGAGCGGCTGCGGTTCGGCGCCGAAATCGCGGAACCGCTTGATGATCGCCGGGTCCTCCAGGGCTGCCAGGTATTCATTGGCGAGCCGCTCCAGGATCGGCCGCGGCACGCCGGCTGGCGCGGCGATACCGTACCAGGAACTGACGTCGAAATCGGCGATGCCGGATTCTTCCAGCGTCGGCAGCTCTGGCATCGTGGGCGACCGCTTGGCGGTGGAGACGGCGAGCGCGCGCAGCATCCCCGCCAGCACCTGCTGGCGCGAGGCCGGCGCGTTGTCGATCGCAAACAGCACATCGCCGTTCATCACCGCGGCCATGGCCGGCGCGGTGCCGCGATAGGGGACATGAATGGTCTCGATCCCCGTGCGCAGGCCGAGCAGCACGCCCGAGAGATGGGAGGAAGTGCCAGTGCCGGCCGAGCTGAAGGTTGTCTTCTGCGGATTCTGGCGCATGAAGGCGACCAGATCCCCGACGCTTTGCAGCGGGCTGTCGCCCTTGACGATCAGGACGTTCGGCATGCCGGCCAGGCGCACCACGCCCGGGACGTCGCGCAGCGGATCGACGCTGAGGCGCTTGAACAGCGTCGGGCCGATCCCGTGCGAGGCGATGTGATTGACGACGAAATTATAGCCATCGGCCGGCAGCCGGGCGGTCATCTCGACCGCGAGCATGCCGCCGGCGCCGGGGCGCGGGTCGATGACCATGGGCTGGCCGAGGCGTTCCCGCAGCCGGGTCTCGCAGATGCGAAGGAAAATATCGGACACGCCGCCGGCCGCGCCGCCGATCAGGTAGCGCATCGGCTTGTCCGGCCAGGCACCGGTGCCCTGGGCCTGGGCAAGGCTGGGCAAAGCGAGGCCTGCGGCGAGCAGGGCACGGCGGGTCGACATGGCATCTCCTCCGGCGCCGGGCAGCACGCCCGGTCTTGCGATGATGGTAGCACGGCGCGGCATTGACGCGCGACGTGGCAGGCGGAAGCATCGCCCGGAGAAGACGAGAAGAGGGAGACGGCGCATGCGCCAGATGCATCTGGTGGGCTTCCTGCAGGCGCAGAACTGCACGATCTTCGCCAGCTCCTGGCGGCATCCCGATAGCCGCACGGATTTCCTTTCAGCCGATTATTTCCAGGAAATCGCCCGTGTTCTGGAAGCTGGGAAATTCGATCTCGGCTTCTTCGACGACCGGCTGTCGATGCCCGACCGCTTCGGGTCCGACCATGTCCATACGATCGAACACGGCATCCGCTGCGTGAAGATGGACCCGGTCGTCGTGCTGACCATGATGGGGGCGGTGACCAAGCGGCTTGGCCTGGGTGCCACCGCGTCCACCACCTATTTCGAGCCGTTCCATGTGGCCCGCGTCTTCCAGACGCTCGATCTGATGAGCGAGGGGCGGGCGTCGTGGAACCTCGTTACCTCGTTGAATGATGGCGAGGCGGCGAATATGGGCCATGCCGAGATGATGGCGCATGACGCGCGGTATGATCGCGCCGATGAATTCGTCGAAGTGGTGCTCGGCCACTGGGATGCCTGGGAGGATGACGCGCTGATCGTCGACAAGGCGAGCGGGCGTTTCGGCGATGGGCACAAGGTCCATCGGCTGGATTATCGCGGCCGCTTCCTGTCCTCGCGCGGGCCCTTCACCGTGCCGCGCAGCCCGCAAGGCCGGCCGGTGGTGATCCAGGCCGGCAGCAGCGGGCGCGGCAAGCAATTCTCGGCGCGTTGGGCGGAACTGGTTTTCGTCGCCTATCACGATATCGAAGGCGCACAGCGCGAATATGCGTCCTTCAAGGCCGCCGTCGCCGCCGCGGGACGCAACCCGGATCACGTGAAAGTGGCAACGCTTTGCAACCCGATCTGTGCCGCGACCAAGGCGGAGGCGGAAGACAAGGCCGCCTTGATCGAGAAGCTGCCGCTTGAGATCGATGCCCTGTCCCTGCTCTCGGAAGCCCTGAACTTCGATTTCGCCGCGAAGGGCATGGATGAGCCTTTCACGGATGCGGAGATGGCCGGCATCCAGGGCCTGCAGGCGATTCGCGACCGCGTGGTGCAGGCGACCGGCAAGAAGAACCCGACGGTGCGCGACTTCATGGTGGGCTCGGGTCGCGGCCGGCCGCGCATGGACATGGTTGGCGGGCCCAAGGAGATCGCTGACAAGATGGAAGCCTGGTTCACCGGCGGCGCCTGTGACGGCTTCGTGCTCTCGGCGGCGTGTGTGCCCGGCAGCTATGTCGATTTCGTGCAGCATGTCGTGCCGGAGCTACAGCGGCGCGGCATTTACCGTAAGGATTATACGGGCACGACACTGCGCGATCATCTGGGTCTGCCGCGCGCCGTGCGAGGAGATTGGCAGATCGCCCACGCCGCTGAGTGAATTTTTCGGAATCACCACGAGTCAGACTTGTTGTTCGGTCGGATTTGGGCACATTGCCCCCGGGCAGTCGCCGCAGGCGCTGCGGAGGGGGAGCACAGTCATGTTCGATGCCAACAAGGTCCTTGGTCAGCTGATTGAACAGGGTCTCAACGGCGCGCAGCGCAGCCGCATGCAGCAGCCCGGCGGCCT
>CAITYE010000173.1 GCA_903896535.1 uncultured Paracraurococcus sp. | reverse complement strand
CGCCGCCGGCAGGTCCGCGAGTTGGGCGAAGCAGGGCCGGCCGTGCAGGGTCTGGCCGGCATATTTCGGGTTCACGCCCCAGACCGGCCCGGCGAAGTTCACCAGGTTGCTGACAACCCGACCGCCGAAGCGCGTGGCCTCGGCCGAGACGCCGAGGACGGCGACGCTGTCGGGTGAGAGCAGGCGGCGCAGCGTCGCGGGGTCGCGCAGGGCTTGGGGCGCGGACATCGGCATCCTCCGGGTTTGTTGGAGTTCAGCCTAGATGCACGCGGCGTTCGGTCAACCGCGCCGGGTCAGAAATGCCCGGGCCGCAGCACTTCGGTATCGGAGATGCTGAGGATGGCCGGGCGCGCCTCCAGCAGCTCCTCGGCGGCGGCGACGAGGCGTTCGGCGATCTCGGCCGAGGCGATGCAGAGGATCAGCACATTGTCCATCACGCCGCCGGGTATGCCGGCCTGCCGCAGCCCCTGATGGCCGCGGCCGCTGAGCACCGGCAGCATGGTCCAGCCCGGGGCGCCCAGCCGGTCGAGCAGGGCGGTCACCGCCTCCGCCCGCACCGCCTCGACCACGATCTCAATCCGCTTGCGTGCGTGCATGGGCCTGCCCTCAGCCGATGGCGCCGGCCGCCCGCAGATACAGCGGGATGCCGACGAGGATATTGAAGGGGAACGTGATGGCGACGGACAGCGTCACATAGATGCCGGCATCGGCTTGCGGTACGGCCAGCCGCATGGCGGCCGGCACGGCGATATAAGACGCGCTGGCGCCGAGCACAGTCATCAGCCCCACCCCGCCCGGCGAAAGCCCCGCCAGCGTGCCGACCAGCCAGCCGCCCGCCGCGCCCAGCAGCGGCATCAGCAGGCCGAAGGCGATCAGCGCCGGCTCCAGCCGGGCGCCGCCGGCCCGCAACTGGCGCACCGCGACGAGGCCCATCTCCAGCAAAAACAGGCACAGCACGCCGGTCCAGAGCCCATCGAGGAAGACCGCCAGCCCCGGCCGCGCCGCCGGCCCGGCGATCCAGGCGGCGAGGAAGCTGCCCAGCAGCAGCAGCACCGAGCCGTTCAGCAAAACCTCATGCGCCAACTTGGCCAGCGGCAGCCGCCCGCCGGCGCCCAGCCGCGCCAGCAGGATGGCGGTGATGATGGCCGGGGTTTCCATCGCCGCCAGCACCGCCGGCATGAAGCCTTCATAGGCCACGCCCGCCGCCTGCAGGACGCCGATGGCGGCGGCGAAGGTGACCACGCTGACCGAGCCATAATGCCCGGCGACCGCCGCCGCCGTCGCGCGGTCCAGCCGCGTCGCGAGGCGCAGCGCGAAGAAGGCCGGGATCGGCAGCAGCAGGCCGAGCAGCACGCCGCCCAGCAGCGTCTCCCACAAGCCCGGCGTGGCGCCGGAGGCGGCGACCGCGAAGCCGCCCTTCAGCCCGATCGCCATCATGAGATAAAGGGAGAGCGAACGCGCCAGCGCCTCCGGCACCGCGAGGTCGGAGCGGACGGCAGCGGCGAAGCCACCCAGGGCAAAGAACAGCACCGGCAGCGGCAGCAGGGTGGCGAGGCTCGACATGGCCGCCTCTTGCCCCAGCGGCGGGCGGTTGCGAAAGACTTGTTCTCATCGGAGGCCCCGCCCATGTTCCCGAGTTGTGCAGTCGGAAATAGCGCGGCCTTCATGGCCGCCTGGCAGGCGGCGGCGGCGGCAGATGCGCGGCTCGGCGCCTGGGGCCTGGGGACGGCGCCGGGCTTCGCCTTCGTCAGCGATGGCGCGGCGGCCCGCTTCGGCCAAGGCGCGCCGCGTTTCACCCTGACCGCGCCGGCCGGCATCTGGGCCAAGGCCTTGCAACCCGTCCCGCCCCGGCATCACCACAGCCTGTTCGCCCTGCGCATGCGGGTGCCGGAATTTGCGATTGGTGGCGAGGAGCTGGTCTTCGCCCAGCACTGCCACCTGGCCCGGCGGGTGCTGGAGGTGGGGCGCTGGGTGGCCAATGGCCGGCCGCTGCCGGTGCCCGCCGTGCCGCGCCCGGCGCTGGCCGAGGCGCCGCCGGCCGAGATCGCCGGCCGCTACGTCACCGTGCCGGTCGATGGCGTGCCCCACCGCATCTATCTGGAACAGGCGGGCAGCGGGGCGGATCTGCTCTGCCTGCACACCGCTGGCGCCGATGGCCGGCAATTCCACCGGCTGATGGCGGACCCACGCCTGGCGGGACAATGGCGGCTGACCGCCTTCGACCTGCCCTGGCACGGCAAATCCCCCGCGCCGGGCGGGGCCGCGCCGGGCGACTGGCGGCTGACCACGGACCGCTATGTGGCGATCATCATGGGCGTGATCGCCGCTGCCGGGCTGCGGCGCCCGGCGGTGCTCGGCGCGTCCATGTCCGGCGAGATCTGCCTGGAACTCGCGCTGCGCCACCCGGAGGCCTTCCGTGGGATCGTCGCCTGCGAGGCGAGCGACAATATCCAGGGACGGAAGGTGCCCTGGGCGGATCATCCGCAGGTCAACCAGGCGATCTTCGTGCCCGAATGGATCGAGGGGCTGATGGCGCCGCACGCCCCGGCCGCCTGCGCCGTCGATGTCTGGTGGCAGTACAGCCAGGGCGGGCATGCGACCTTCGCCCGCGACATCGATTTCTACTCGGGCGAGTGGGATGCGCGCGAGCGCGTGCACCGGATCGATACCCGCCGCTGCCCGCTGGTGATGCTGACCGGGGAGTACGATTATTCCTGCACCGCCGAGCATTCCGCGGCGACCGCGGCAAAAATCCCCGGCGCGCGTTTCGCCATGATGCCGGGCATCGGGCATTTTCCCTTCGCCGAGAATCCGCCGCTGTTTGCCGAGCATCTGCTGCCGGTGCTGGCGGGGTGGCGCTAGAGCGCGATGCGTTGAGGCGGAATCGCCGAAGGCGCTGAATCGCGCGATCCAACAAAGGCTAGAGCGGGCTGCGTGAACGCATGTGAACGCAGCATG
>CAITYE010000172.1 GCA_903896535.1 uncultured Paracraurococcus sp. | reverse complement strand
GCAGTTTTGTACGCACGCATTCGCGTGCATACAAAACTGCTTCGCTCCGCGGCTTCGCCGCGGGAGAGCCTCGCCCACTAGGCTCGCCGTCCAGGCCACAAAACGGCGCCTGGAAAATGCCGAAGCTGCTTCGTTCCGATACGGATCGCTTATGACCGTGCGCACCAGTGCGGATTTGTCCGAAACCCAGCACGATTTCGGACGTTCAGACAAGCTCCTCGCGGTTGGAAGCCCAACCGCGCGCCGGATCGCTATCGCATCCGGCGCTGAGGAGGCTGTTTCACCGAATTGTGATCGCACGGCGCCGCAATGACCTCACCGAAAATAGGTCGAGAGTCCGGCTTTTTATTGAGACGATTTGGACAGTCGAATGACCACTGCTGACGCGATAACAGCGGCCCAACCCACGCGCTCCACGCATGGCGACAACCCCCATGGGAGCCAACCAGGGCAACCACTCCGGGCCGGTTCGTCGATTCTTAGGCCTGGTGAGAGCCCCTGGCGGCAGCCAGCACCGCCGTTATGTAGAGGCCAGCGCCAACTTCAGAGGGTCACAGGTGGGAACCTGCCACGGCGCGCTCGGCGCCCGGCTTACTGCCGGACAAGCACTACCGCAGCTGTTCAGCCTTTGCTGCTCACGGGCTGATGATCGCCTGTTGGCGAGCGCTTGGCCACCAAGCGTCGAGCGCCTCTCGCTCGAACAGCCAAACACCACTCACGGGGTGCCGCTGAACCGCCAAGCTACGGCCACCGGCCGCCAGCTCCCGCCGACAAAGTCGCTCATAGACCCCTCCGAGCCGGTCAGCCTCAGCCTTATCGAACCCCGCGACCTGCAGGAAATCCACCATGCTGAGGGGGACCGGGACTGGCACATAGCCTCTAACGGCACCCGCGCCGGCTCCCGCGTGACCACCAGGCGCCACCGCAGGCCGCATCTGGGCGGCAGCCGGCGGCGGCAACCCTTCGAGCAACCGGCGTTCGCAGTCCAAAAAATAAAGCCGAAGCTTCCGGCCATGATCGCCGCGGGCCGTCATATCGACCTGCTTCGCCGCATCCAAAGTGAGCACCATCTCACGACGCGGCCGGCCCTTCCCGGATTTATCGGGCTTATGCCCTAAAAATCCCGGTAATCGATCGCCGGCCTTAACGAGCATTGGTCGGCCTTGTCTCTGAACCAATGCATGAACTCGTCGGCGCCTCCGATGAACGAGTGCAAATCCCTCGCTAGCACCGTCAGCACCTGGCGCCCGCCCAGATCCCGCTCCCGCTCAGCCTCAACCTTATCGAACCCCGCGACCTGGAAGAAATCCACCATGCTGAGCGGGACCGGGACTGGTACATAGCCTCCACCGGCACCCGCGCCGGCTCCCACGTGACCCGCAGGCGGCTCCGCAGGCTGTAGCTGAGCGGCCGCCGCGGGCGGCAACCCTTCGAGCGACCGGAACTCGCAATCGAGGAAATACCGCCTCAGCCGCTTGCCGTAGTCGCCGGTCGCCATCATCCCAATTTCCTTCGCAGAATCCAATGCAAGGACGAGCTCCCGCCGCGGCCGGCCGAGGCCGGTGTTTTCCCCGATTCCGGGGAAAACCCCTTTGCAATAGTCTACATCCGCTCGAAGCCGGCTGCGCTGAACCTGATCTTTGAACCAAGTCGGAAAATCACGCCCAGACCCCACCACAACATGAAGGTCCCCCGCGAGCACGGTAAGTACCTTCCGCCCCCCCCAACTCGCGCTCCTCCACCGGCACCAGACGAGCGAAATCCTCGGCGCCTGCCTGTGGAGCCCCCGCATCAACCCCGGTCGGAGCCTCGG
>CAITYE010000171.1 GCA_903896535.1 uncultured Paracraurococcus sp. | reverse complement strand
TTGTATCGCCCGGATACACGATCACTCAACATTAAAGTCAAGACAAAACGATTAACAAATCCGTCAGAATGCCCCGGTGCCGAGCCGACCAATGTCGCTTTTGGCGAGGGCGTCGAACCACTTGCTGCTGGCCTTGCTCGGAGCGGCGACGGTGGCAGATATCGCGGATGCCCAGTGTCATGGTTCAGATCCGGTGAATGCCGGCCTCGTTGCGGGTAGCCTGGGCTTTGCCATCGACCAATCGCCGGTCAATCTGCCGCTGTAGCGGGAAGGCTGAATACGTCTCCTGACACTCTCGACCAACAATCGCACACCGTAGGCGCCGAACCTGCCAGCGATGACAGAGATAGGCTTTCCCGTTGTGGTGGTGATCCCGCATTTTGGCCGTTGGGCACCTGCCGGGCTGCCGCACGAAATCACCCAGCCATTGACGCCCACGCTGCGACCGTCACTGGCTGCACCGGCGCTGCAGGGACGGCTGCCTGATCAGCGAGTGCGCCTTGCCTACCCCGAACTCGCCAACCCTGTGGGCTATTCCCGCTTCTTGCTAGCCGATCCGGAGCGCGGCCGCCGAGCAGTGCAATTGGCGGGCATCAAGCCAGAATAGCGGACCCGCGCCCTGCCCCGTCACCCCCCAGCGCGATACCCCGTGAAGCGGAAGACCCCGAGCGGTTCCTCGTCGAATCTCCAGGGCTGACGAAGGCGGGCGGTCATGGCCCAGACATAGGGGGCCGCCCCCGCCAGCAAGTCGAATTGCCGCTCGTTCAGCCGTAACCCGGCGCGCTCCGCGACCAGGGCCACCGCCGCGCGCTCGGCGGCGCTTAGCGTCGCCGGCTCAGGGTCCGGGACAGGCGGCAGCGGCGGCGCGGCGGCACCAGGGACGAGCGCGGGTCGGCGACTGCGCCAGTCGCTCGCTCGCTCATAGGCATGGGCGATCCGCAGCACGGCGGCGTCGGCGAAGGGCCGTCCGGCCACCTGCATGGACAGCGGCAGTCCCGCCTCGGTAAACCCAATACATTGGGCGAGCGCCGGTCCACCCAGCACGTTAAAGGGTGTCGTGAACGAACTCTTCTGCCAGAAATGCAGGGGGCGATGCGCCGAGAGCAGGGGCGCTGGCCCGGGGCCGGCCGTTACCAGCGCATCGAAGCGATCCCAAAGCGGCGCTGCTTCGGCGAGCATCACCCGCCGCGCGCGCTCGGCATTCACCACATCTTCGCCGCGAATCAGGATGGCGGCGAGCGAGCGGGCCAGAAAATCCTCGCCGAACAGGCCGGGGTCAGCCCGGAACGCAGCCTCATGCACCGCATAGAGTTCGGTCTCGGCATGCGTGATTTTGACATCCGCATAGTCCTGGAGGGGGCGCAATGTCGTCTCCTCAAGCGTCGCGCCGAGCCCTCGCAACACGTCGAAGGCAGCATTGAGCGCGGAGCGCAGCGGCGCGCCAACCGGCGCCTCGCTCTCGAATTGCTGCCGCAGAACGCCGATCCTGACGCCCTTGAGATCAGACGTGAGAGTTGCGCCGTAATCCGGCACGGCGCGCGCCGCGCTCGCCGGATCAGTGGAGTCATAGCCGGCGATGGCTTGCAGCAGTATCGCGCAGTCCTCGACCGTCCAGGTCATCGGCCCGACATGATCGTAGGAGAAACTATTGGTCCAAACGCCGCGCCGGGAGACCAGACCATAGGTTGGCTTCAGGCCCACGATGCCGCACAGCGCTGCCGGATTACGGATTGAGCCGCCGGTGTCGGAGCCAAGTGCGGCCATCGCCAGCCCCGCCGCCACCGCAGCACCGGAGCCAGAGGAGGAGCCGCCGGTGAAACGGGCGAGGTCCCAAGGGTTACGCGCAGGCGGCCAGGGCAGATCGAAGCTCGGCCCACCGTGGGCGAACTCATGCGTTGCGAGCTTCCCGAGCAGGATCGCACCCGCCGCGTGAAGCCGTCGCACCGTCTCGGCATCCTCAGCCGGGACGTAATCCATGCGGGTGCGGGAATGACCGGTGGTCCGGATGCCGGCGGTGCAAAAAATGTCCTTGAGCGCATAGGGAATGCCATGCAGCGGGCCCCGATAGCGCCCAGCCATGATCTCTGCCTCCGCCACCCGCGCCGCAGCGAGCGCCGCGTCGGCGGTGACCAGAAGATAGGCGTTCAGCTGTGGGTCAAGCGCCTCAATCCGCGCGAGGAAGGCGCGTGTCAGCTCGACCGGAGAGAGCGCGCGACTGGCGATCGCGCGGGCCGCTTCCGCAATGGTCAGAAAATGCATCGGCCTCACTCCTCGATGCGGATACTGTTCGCGGGCTCGGCCCAGAAGGGCAGGTCGCGCGGCAACAGCGCAGCCATCGCCTCGACATGCGGCAGGGCTTCGCAGAGTTGCGCGAATTGCCGCGAATCCATGTCGAGGCCGGCCAGCTTGGCGAGCATGCCGTAGGTGACAGCCGCGGTTCGGCTCGGTGGCGGGGCGGCCTGATCTACTGGCTGGTCGCACCTTGCCGGTGCCGGCATCACCGGTCGATGGGCCCGCCACGCTGTCGCGCGTTCATAAGCGTGGCCGATCCGAAGGACCATGGCCTCATCGAAAGGCTGGGCAGCGATCTGCATGGCAAGCGGCAGGCCGTTGCTGGAGAAGCCGTGGCACAGCGATAGCGCCGGCAGTTGCGTGACGTTCCAGGGATTGGTCAGCGGGGGCGCGGCGAAATTGGCCTCCGCGCGCATCTCCGCCATCACCGGCGCCTCGCCCCAGGTGCCGCTGGTCAACAATGCATCAACATCCCCAAATGCTTCCAGCATCCCCTGGGTCAAATGGCGTTGCAGCCGGCGGGCCTGGATATAATCGCTGCCGCTCACGAGTGCGCCCGGCAGGATGCGATAGCGGAAGACTTCCCCGTAATCCGCCGGCAGCGAGCGCAGATGTGCCGCATGGATGGCAAAGGATTCCGTCAGTGCGATGATCCGCATGCAGGCCTGGTATTCACCAAGAGGGCGCAGCGTCACCTCCCGGACCTCAGCGCCCAGGTCGCGCAGCACCGCGACGGCAGCCTCCATCGCGGCGATTGCCTCCGCCGAGGCACGGCGATCGGTCTCGTACCAATGGCGAACCAGCCCGATCCGTACGCCCTTCAGGCCGTTGCCGAGCGCTGCGCAGTAATCGGGCACGGGCAAATCGGCGCTGCTCGGGTCCTGCGGATCGTTGCCAGCAATCAACCCGAGCAGAATGGCGCAATCCTCGACCGTCCAGGCCAGCGGCCCTGCATTGTCGAGCGTGAACGAGAGCGGCAGCACGCCGCGCTTCGGCACCCGGCCATAGGTCGGCTTTAGACCGGCAGTGCCACAGAAGCCTGCGGGCAGACGGATCGAGCCACCAGTATCAGAGCCCATCGCCGCAGGCGCCAAACCCGCCGCAACCGCAACCCCGGCACCCGAGGAAGAGCCACCAGGAAAACGCGAGAGGTTCCAGGGGTTGCGGGCGGGCGGCCAGGGCAGATCCCAACTCGGCCCGCCAGTCGCGAATTCATGGGTTGCTAGCTTGCCGAGCAGGACCCCGCCCGCAGCATGCAGGCGGGCAACAGTCGGCGCATCGGCGCTTGGCACATAGTCGCGGCAGCGCGCCGAATGGCCGGTGGTTGCAAGGCCCGCGGTCTCGAAGATGTCTTTCAACGCGAACGGCACGCCGTGCAGCGGGCTTCGGGGACCGTTCGAGGCAATCTCGATCTCCGCCCGGCTCGCCGCATCCAGGGCAGCATCGGCAGTCACCGCGATATAGGCATGCAGCACCGGATTGAGGGCAGCGATGCGGGCCAGGAACGCCTGGGTCAATTCGATTGGTGAGAGCCGCTTGGTCGCAATCAAGCGGGCGGCCTCGGCGATGCTCAGGTCGTGCAGTTCGGTCATGGCGCGCCTTCCATCCGCACAGGGGACCGATCCTGCAGCCAAGCGACCGCTTACGCAAACCCCGGTGAGTATCGGAGGTATGTCAGGGCATGACCCGGGATGCCGCGCTGCGCCTACTCCTCAGTCGGCCTGAAATCTGGTTTGATGTCGAGTAGTGGCGTGCCGTCCACACAATCAAGTCCGCGCACCATCAGCCCGTCCGCCTCCACCGAGACGACCGTCGCCAGCGCCGTGGCGATCGGGTTCGGCCGCACCGGCGAGCGCAGCGCGAAGGTGCCGAGCGCGGCCGAGGCGCCAGCCGGCACCTGGCGCAGCAGGTCGCGGCGGGCAAGATGCATCCAGTACAAGACCTCGATCCTTGCACCGACCTCAATGCCTTCCAGGGCCGGTCGCCATGCCGTATCCACCAGCAGCCGGCAGAGCGGCCCGTCAGGACGACCGCGACGCGGACAATCGGCGCGCCGCACGAAGGGTGTGTGAATGCGTCCGATGAAAGTCAGCGTCGCGTCTGCGCGATCTGGCATGCGGCCGCGCGTCTCACCGGGGCGGACCGTCATAGGATCCTGGGGCAGGTGCTGGCTCATATGCAGAAGGTGAGCGAGTGCCGCAAGTCGTTCAACCCCAGAACGCGGCATTGGCGGCCAGAGTGATAGACGTGATGACACCATCGCGTTATGAAAAAAATCGACCATCGCCCTAGAAGGCCGCATGCCCCGCCGTCGCGCCCTCTCTGCCCTGTTCGTACCCCTGGTCGCGCCGCAGGTCGCAGACGCTGCCGCGCCGGTGACCGTGTTCGCTGCGACGAGTCTGACCGAGGCCCTCAGAGCCATCGCCACAGGACCAGAGATCGCAGCGCCGGCGCCGCGCCTCGTCTTTGCCGCATCATCGACTCTGGCAAGACAGATCGAACAGGGCGCGCCGGCCGATCTCTTCCTCTCGGCTGATGAGCACTGGATGGACTACCTCGCCACGCGCGGTCTGACTGTGCCGGGCACGCGGATCAGCCCGATCGGCAATGCCCTGGTCATGATCGCCCCAGTCGATGCAGCACAGCCCATCGCGCTGGCCCCCGGCGTCGATCTGCTGGCGCGGCTCGGTCCGCAGGGGCGGCTCGCCATGGGCGATCCCTCGCATGTGCCCGCCGGCCGTTACGCCGAGGCGGCGCTATCTTGGCTCGGCCAGTGGCCTGCCATCACCTCCCGGCTGGCACGGGCGGAGAATGTCCGTGCTGCCCTGATGCTGGTCGAGCGCGGCGAGGCACCGCTCGGCATCGTCTACGCGACAGATGCCTTGGCGGCCCGCGGCGTCCGCGTGATCGCGACCTTCCCGGCGGAGAGCCATCCGCCGATCACCTACCCCTTCGCCCTGATGCATCGAGCCGCCGCGAATGCCGCGGCCCGCGGGCTGCTCGATATGCTAGCCGGCCCCGTGGCGGCACCCGTCTGGATGCGTCACGGTTTCGTGCCGGCCCGTTGAGCCGCTGTCGATGAGCTTCATCCTCTCGCCAGAGGAATGGGAGGCGGTTCGCCTCAGCCTGATCGTCGCGACGCGCTCCTTGGCAATTTCCCTAGGCCCAGCGATCGGCGTGGCTTGGGTGCTGACCCGTTATCGCTTTCCCGGCCGCGCATTGCTGGATGCGCTGGTCCATCTTCCGCTCGTCGTCCCCCCGGTTGTAGTAGGCTGGGGGCTGCTGCTGTTGTTCGGCGTGCGCGGGCCGCTCGGAGCGCCACTCGATGCCTGGTTCGGCATCCGGCTGGTGTTCACAACCGCCGGCGCGACGCTCGCCACCGCGGTGATGTCCTTCCCGCTGATTGTGCGCGCCATCAGGCTGGGGCTTGAAGGGGTGGATACAGGGCTGGAGGCGGCGGCGCGGACCCTTGGCGCCGGTCCGCTGGATCGCTTCGTCACGGTGACGCTGCCGCTGATGGCGCCCGGCATCCTTGCGGGCGCGATCACTGCCTTCGCCGCCGGGCTTGGGGAGTTCGGTGCCGTCATAACCTTCGCCGCGAACGTCCCGGGAGAGACGCAGACTCTCCCGCTGGCGATCTACGCTGCCACCCAGACCCCGGGCGGTGAGGCGATGGCGGCGCGGCTTGCCGGGATCGCCTTCGCGCTGGCGATCACAGGGTTGCTATTGGCCGAGTTCATCGCCCGGCGTATGCGCCGCGTCCTCGGTCAAGAGTGATGCTGGAGGTCACTCTCCGCCATCGGTACCGACGCAACGGCTTCGCCCTCGATCTCGCCTTCACCCTGCCGGGTAATGGCGTGAGCGCGATCTTCGGTCCCTCGGGCTGCGGCAAGAGCACACTGCTTGCTTTCATCGCCGGCCTGCTGACCCCGGATGAGGGCCGCATCCTGCTGGATGGCGAGGTGTTGCTGGATACCGCGCATCGCCTGTCGCTGGCACCGGAACGGCGGCGCTGCGCCATGGTGTTCCAGGATGCCCGGCTGTTTCCGCACCTCTCGGTCGAGAGCAATCTGCGCTACGGATTGCGCCGCGCGCCACGCGGGGCAAGCGGGCCGGCTCTTGCCGAAGTTGTTGCGCGTCTTGGCATCGGCCATCTTCTGGCCCGCCAACCCCGGGGATTGTCGGGGGGCGAACGGCAGCGGGTCGCGCTCGGTCGCGCGCTGCTTGCCCGGCCGCGCCTGCTGCTGCTCGATGAACCGCTCGCTGCCCTCGACGCGCCGCTCCGCGCGGAGGTGCTGCCCTTCCTCGCGGGGCTGCGCGAGTTCGGTGTGCCGATGCTCTACGTGACCCATGCGCTGGACGAGGTGGATGCGCTGGCGGACCGGCTCATCCTGCTCCGGGAAGGGCATCTGATCGCCGCGGATACGGTGGAAGCGCTGGCCTTACGCACCGACCTGCCGCTGGCCTCGCGGCGTGATGCTGGGGCGGTGCTGGCCTGCTGCATCGCCGCGCATGATCCGACCCGGGGTCTCAGCCGGCTGGAA
>CAITYE010000170.1 GCA_903896535.1 uncultured Paracraurococcus sp. | reverse complement strand
CCGCCGATCGCCGGCGTCAGCCTCGGCGTGATCGAGGCGGGGATTCGCTATAAAGGTCGCGCCGATCTGACGATGATGACGTTCCCGGCGGGCACCACTGTCGCCGGGGTGTTCACCCGCAACAAATGCCCCGGCGCGCCGGTCGATTGGTGCCGGGCGGCGCTGAAGGGCGGTCGGGCTCGCGCACTCGTCGTCAACGCCGGCAACGCCAATGTCTTCACCGGCCGGGCTGGCCGTGAGGCGACCAAGGCAACGGCGGAGGCAGCCGCCAAGCTCCTCGGCTGCAAGCCGGGCGAGGTCTTCCTGGCCTCGACCGGGGTGATCGGCGAGACCCTGCCGCATGAGAGGCTGACCGCGGCGCTGCCCGCGCTCTTTGCGAGCTTGACGCCGGACCGCTGGGCCGAGGCCGCGCGCGGCATCATGACCACCGATACCTTCCCCAAGGCGGCGGTCCGCACCGCCCGGATCGGCGATACCACGGTGACCATTGTCGGTATCGCCAAGGGCTCCGGCATGATCGCCCCCGATATGGCGACCATGCTGAGCTTTCTGGCGACCGATGCGAAGATCCCGGCCAAAGCGCTGCAGGCCATGCTCTCCAAGGGGTCGGCGCGCAGCTTTAACTGCGTGACCGTCGATAGCGATACCTCAACCAGCGACAGCGTGATCCTGTTCGCCACCGGCGCGGCCAAGCATGCCCGCGTGCCGGCGGAAGGCGGCGCCGTGTTGAAGGATTTCGCCCGTGCGCTGAATGCCGTCCTGATGGACCTCGCCCTGATGGTCGCCCGCGATGGTGAGGGCGCGCAGAAGCTGGTCGAGATCGAGGTGACCGGAGCCGTCAGTGCCAAATCGGCGCATCGGATCGCCATGTCGATCGCCAACTCGCCGTTGGTGAAGACCGCGATCGCCGGCGAGGACGCCAATTGGGGCCGCATCGTCATGGCCGTGGGCAAGGCCGGGGAGCCGGCCGACCGCGACAAGCTCTCGATCGCCGTCGGCGGCACCTGGATGGCGCGCGATGGCGGGGTGATCCCCGGGTACGACGAGACCCCCGTGGTCGCCCATATGAAGGGGCGGGAGGTCAAGATCACCGTCGATATCGGCCTCGGCAAGGGCAAGGCCACGGCCTGGACCTGCGATCTGACGCATGGCTACATCGACATTAACGGCAGCTATCGGAGCTGAGCATGGCCTGGCTGCTGGGGCTCGCCGCCCTGCTGGCAGCCTCGCCCCTGCTGATGAGCCTGCGCTGGGTCGCCGTGGTCAGCGTGCCACAGGTCCGGCCCAAGGCCCGGACCACGCTGATCCTGCCCTATGCCCCGCCCGGCGATCTCGGCCCACTCGCCGCCGCGCTCGCCGCCCAGACGCTGGCGCCGCAGCACCTCATCCTCGCCGTCGCCCGGGCCGAGGACGCGCCGCCGCTTGATTTCCCCCACCGCCTGGTCATCGCCGGCCCCGCCAGCCGGCGCGGCCAGAAATGCCAGAACCAACTGGCCGCCCTGGCGACGCTGAGCGGTGAGGAGGAGGTCATCGTCCTGCTCGACGCCGATATCCGGCCGCAGCCCTGGTGGCTGGCGACCCTGATCGAGCCAATCTGCCGTGGTAGCCACAGCATCGTCGGCGGCTATCGCTGGTCGATCCCCGAAGCTGGGCTGGTTGCGCAACTCGTCGCCTGGCTGGATCGCAGCTGGGCCTTGCTGCCCAAGCCACGGCTGTTCGGCCTCGCCTGGGGCGGCTCGCTGGCGCTGGCACCGGCGGCCCTGCCGCTGGTGCGCGCCGCGCTGGATCGCGCCGTTTCGGATGACCTGATGCTGGCGCGGGCAGCGCGACGGGCGCGGCTGCCCATGCTGGCGCGTGGCGCGGTGCTGCCGGCCTCCCCGCTCGGCGCCGGCGCGATCGGCTTCTGGCTGCGCCAGCTCCGCATGCTCCGGCTGCACAATGCGCCGATGTGGTGGTTGCAGGGCCTCGTCAGCCATGCCGGGCTTTTGCTCTGGGCGGTGGCCCTGATGGGCGAGCCCTGGCTGGTACTGGCGCTCAGTGCCACGGGGCTGCTGCGGGCGCTCTGCCAGGACCGGGCGGCACGGCGCGTCGGCCTGCCCGATACGCCGGCTACCAGGGCCTGGCAATGCGCGCTCTCGGCCAGCCCGCTGCCCGATCTGTTCGCCGTGGGCTGCCTCTGGGCCAGTGCCTTCGGGCGGCGGGTGACATGGCGCGGCCGGACCTATCGGATCGGCCGCGATGGTACGGCCGAGGTGGCGCCGGGCCAGTGATCCCCTGCCTCTGTCCAGCTTGCGATGCGCCCGGCGCCCGCGCTGTCCAGCGGGTGGCGGGACCGATGCTGCGCGGCCTTTGGCGGGCCTGCTTCGGGATCGATCCCGGGCCGATCGAGAGCCCCACCCTGTTCGAATGCGACTGCGGACTGCGCTTCTTTCACCCCGCCCGGGCTGGCGATGCCGATTTCTACCGTGCCACCTATGCGAGCCGGCGCTTCCGCGCCTGGATGACGGCACCGGCCAGCGACCACGCCGATTTCCTGGCCGCCGTCGCGCATATCCGGCCCGGCGATACGGTGCTGGATGTTGGCGGCCATGCCGGGGCCTTCGCCACGCTGCTGCCCGCCGGCGCGCGCTGCACCGTCATCGACCCCTATGCCGACCACTACGATGCCGGCGGCGTGCTCTGTGAAAGCGCCGCTGCGCATGCCGCCCGGGTTGGGCCTGCCTATGATGTCGTCACTGGCTTCCAGGTGATCGAGCATGTCGAGCAGCCCCAGGCGTTGCTCCGTGACATGCTTGCTTGCCTGAAGCCGGGCGGGTTGCTGGTCTTGGCCGGGCCGAGCTGGCCGAGCCAGCTGACCGAGCTGCCGAACATGGTGGTGAATGCCCCGCCGCATCACCTCAGCTGGTGGTCGCCGCGCGCCCTGGCGGGGCTGGCTGAACGGCACGGGCTGGTGGTGCTGGAGGCGCGCAACCTGACCGGAACCGCGGCGCTGCGCCGGGTCTATTTTTGGCTGCATCGCCTGCTGCCCAAGATGCCGGTGGACGCGCCGTTCCGTGCCGCCTGGTCGCTGCATGTCCGCCTGGCCCTGGTCGGCCTGGCGCAGCCGCTGCTGAACCGCCTGCTCGGCGTCGGCCCGCCTGGGCTTTTCACCGATTGCTTCCTGCTGGCGCGCAAGCCTGGCGGGACCGGCGCGGCGGATTGACGTGGCGGTGCCAAGGGAGCTTCCTGCCAGAACATCGACAGGCTGGCCGTGATACCCGACTTCGCCCCCCTCCGCACCGACCGGCTGATCCTGCGTCCCTTCGCGGCCGGGGATGCCATTGCGCTGCATCGTCTGGTCAATGACTGGGAGGTGGCCAAGACGCTGTCCCGGGTGCCCTTTCCCTACCCCCAGGAGGCGGCCGCAGACTGGATCGCCTCGACCCTTCTGCAACTCGCGGCTGGCGAGGCGTTTCACCTGGCGATCACCGATCCGGAGGATAGCCTGCTGGGTGCCATCGGCCTCAGCTTCAGTCGCGATGGGCGGACCGCGGAGCTGGGCTATTGGCTCGGTCGCCGGTGCTGGGGCCAGGGACTTGCACCGGAAGCCGCCGCCGCGCTTTGCCGCTGGGCCTTGGTGCGGCCGGACCTCACGACAATCAAGGCGAGCGCGCTGCTCGACAATGCCCGGTCCCAGGCGGTGTTGACGCGCCTGGGCCTGATCAGGGTCGGGGAGGGGAGCGAGCCCTTCCTCTCGCGGGGCGGGCCGATGCCGGTCGCGCTGTTCGAGGCCGGGCGCGAGGCTTTCGCCGCCCCGGCCGCGCCGCGCCCGCCATTGCCGCTGCTGCTGGTCGCCGCCGTGGCGCTGATCGATGCCGATGGCCGGGTGCTGCTGGCGGAGCGGCCGGCCGGCAAGGCGCTTGCCGGGCTATGGGAGTTTCCCGGCGGCAAGGTGGAGCCGGGTGAGACGCCGGAGGCGAGCCTGATTCGAGAGCTGAAGGAGGAGCTCGACATCGATGTCGAAAGCGCCTGCCTCGGCCCCTTCACCTTTGCCTCCCACGCCTACGAGAAATTCCATCTGCTGATGCCGCTCTATCTCTGCCGCCGCTGGCAGGGCACGGTGCGGCCGGCAGAGGGACAGCGGCTGGCCTGGGTACCGCCGATGCGCCTTGGCGAGTATCCGATGCCGCCAGCCGACAAGCCGCTGGTTGCGATGTTGCAGGATTTCCTCTGAGAGGGCCCCATGACCGCCAATCCCACCGCCTGCCTGCTGATCATCGGCAATGAGGTCCTCTCCGGGCGCACCCGGGACGCCAATCTGCAGTTCCTCGCGACGCGGCTCGGCGAACTCGGCATTCCGCTGCGCGAGGCGCGGGTCATCCCGGATGTGCCGGAGACCATCATCAGCACGGTGAACGAATGCCGGGCGCAGTTCACCCATGTTTTCACCACCGGCGGCATCGGCCCGACGCATGACGACATCACGAGCGAGTGCATCGCCCGCGCCTTCGGCGTGCCCTGGGAGGTGCATGAGGAAACCCGGGTGGTGATGGCCGCCGACTATGCCCGACGTGACCCGCCGGTGGAGTTCAACGCGGCGCGGCTGCGCATGGCGACGCTGCCGAAGGGCGCGCAGCCGATCCGCTGCACGGAGACGACGGCGCCCGGCTTTTCGATGGAGAATGTGCATGTGATGGCGGGCGTGCCGCGCATCATGCGCTCGATGTTCGAAGCACTGGCCCCGACGCTGGAAGGCGGCCGGCCGATCCATTCGCGCACCGTGCATGCCAACTATGTCTATGAGGGGCAGATCGCCGAGGGCCTGGCGGCGATCCAGGCGCGCTTCCCCGCGCTCGACCTCGGCAGCTACCCGTATTACCGCAACCACCCCGATGGTCGGCCGGGCGGCGGCGTCGCGCTGGTGGCCAAGGGCACCGAATTGGCCGATGTGGAGGCGGCGGCGAAGGCGGCCTTCGCCCTGCTGGCCGGCTTCGGCACCGTCGTGCCGGGGGAACCCCCGCCGGAGTGAACGGCGCCGTTCGGGCGGCATCGCCAACGCGGTTCGATCAGTCGCAATAGAGCGGGATGGGTTGGGGCGGAATTGCCGAAAACGCCGAATCCCGCGACCAAACACCGGCCATGGCAGCGTCAACCCTTCACGATCTTCGGGAACCCTTCTTGGCCATCAAGGACCGCTCCAAATCCAATACGGCCGTGCTCGCGGATGCCGGTCTGATAGCGCCGATAGCGCTCCGCAGTGGCGACCAATTCCTT
>CAITYE010000169.1 GCA_903896535.1 uncultured Paracraurococcus sp. | reverse complement strand
GCGGGCGATCAGCAGGACCACCGGCAGGGCGAAGGCGCTGCGGAAGAACATCATCTCGAAGACCGGGATGCTCTCGGCCATATGCTTCACCATCGCGCTCATCACCGTGAACAGCGCGTAGGAGGCGAGCATGCAGAGCGCACCACGACGAGGATCATGCCTGAGCATCACGACGGGTTCTGCCCGATATGTCCGGTCGGCAGAAGCGGCGCTCGGTCGTGCCCGCCATGCGCTGCGGGCGGCCGCAGGGCGTCCAGCCATCGGATCAAGAGGCATGTATTCGGTTACCAAAATGAATTGACTGTCGTCTTAACATTTGGTTCACTCTCCAGCCATGATCGATCAGGCAGGAGATCCCGGGATGACAGCAGGTTCCGTCGACGCCCGCCGGCACGACCGCCAATCCCAGCGCGCGTGCGCCGCACGCGCGGCGATGTTCGCGGCGCCGTTTGGGGTGTTCCTGGCCACGCAGGCGGCGAATGCGGCGCCCTTCACGCCGGTGGGTAACCTGACCGGCAGCTTCTCCCTCAGGGTGATCACCACGCACGAGCAGAATATCTTCAACGCGTCGGGAAACGGGCCGTATGCCTCAAGCCTCGATGTTACGGAAACCACTCCAATCTTCACGAATACGACCGTGACGGAGCATGCCTCGGCGGAAGGCTATGCTGGCCGTCCGGCCTTGCAGCCGCAGCAGCAGAACCTGTCGATCGGCTTGAAGAGCTTCGCCTCGGTCGCGGTGAGAAGCGGCGATTACATCGGCTCTGTCAGTGGCGGCGCCACGGCTACCGCCAGGTCAACTCTGAACATTCCCTTCATGGTGACTGGTGTGCCGGCCGGCACGACTGGCACGATGACACTGCGGCTCAACCTGGACGGCAACATCGCAGTCGAGCCCTTTGAGGGCGGAAGCGGCACCCAGAAGACGGGTTATGCGGAGATGTATTTCTGGGCCACCGGGCTGAACGCGACCGGCTGCGATTACTACACCGACGCTGCCTGCTGGGCGCTGTTCAGGGCGGGCCCCACCGATGTGCTGCGCTTCAACAACCCCAACCGGACATGGGATCTGGCCATTCCCTTTGACGCGGGGAGTGTGAACAGTTTCTACATGACACTCTGGTCGACCGCCAATGCCCTTGCCACCGCATGGGTCAATGCCGGTGGACCTGCCGATGTCGACAATGTTTCGCAGTCGGATTACCTGCATACCGCGGCGCTTGATGGGATCGTGGACCTGCGCGATTCGAGCGGCAATCTGCTGACCGGCTGGAGCGTGACCACCGCCGAAGGCTTCGACCTCAACGCCCGGGCGGCGGCCGATCCGCTATCGGTCGCAGCGCCGGTGCCGCAGGCCGCGCTGCTGCTCGGGCTCGGGCTGCTGTGGCGAACGGCGCGCAGGGGTCGCGCGGCCTGACCGCCCGGCACCCTCACCCCAGGCGCTCCGCCGCCCGCCGCAGCCTTTCGCGATGCACGTTATAAAGACCGGCGGCGATCACCACCGCCGCGCCGCCCAGCGTGGTCCAGGCCGGCACCTCGCCCCAGAGCAGGAAGCCGAGCACCAGCCCCCAGAGCAGCGGCGAGTATTCG
>CAITYE010000168.1 GCA_903896535.1 uncultured Paracraurococcus sp. | reverse complement strand
GTCGCCAGCGTGGCCGGACCACCGCGGGTGAAGGGCGGCGCGCCGAGTGCGGCCAGCGCCGCCGCGGACTGGCCGGTTGAGGCCAGATCGGCATAGCCCTGCAAGGCACGGGCGAGCTGGCCGAAGCTGGTGCCCGGGGCGATGCCAAGGGCGCGACGGATTTCGCCATCGCCGCCCTGGATGACGCCCTGCGAGGCGAGCGGAATACCGGCGCCATCGCCGCCGCCGCCGATGCGATCCAGAATGTATTCGTACTGCGCCAGCGCCCGCGCCGCATCGGCCGGCTTGCCGGCGTATTGGCTCAGATCGGAGAGGTTCCGCTGCGAGGTGTTGAGCGCGTTCCAAAGCGGCGCACCGCTACCCGCATAGCTGAAATCGGGCGGCTTGGGCGCGCAACCGGCCAACGCGGCGAAAGCGGCAAGGACGGTGCAGGCAAGGGCGTGACGGCGGCGCATGACAACTCCTCCTCGTATCCGCCGATCCTGCCGCCGCGGCCTGCGGCTGTCACGCCCGCCTGTTCTATCCTTCGCCCGGGGCAGACCCGCGCGACGGCGGGGGCGTGCCTCAGATCATCCGCAGCAGGGTCCCGTCGCGGCGGATCGCCTGGTGCAGCACCACCGCGCCCAGATGCAGCACGATGAAGCCCAGCAGCAGCCAGCCGCCCAGGCTGTGCAGGCCCTGCAATGCCCCCGCCAGGCCTTCATTCGCCGCCATAAACTTCGGCAGGTCGATCAGGCCGAGATAGGCGGTCTGCCCGTGCATCGGGAAACCCCAGGCATTGGTCGCCAGGAAGCCGAGCACGGGCTGGAGGATAAGCAGCCCGTAGGCGGCGTGATGCAGCCCGGTCGCGGCGCGTTGCAGCCCGCGCGGCAGCCCGGCCGGCTGGGGCGGCGGCGGGTGGCCCAGCCGCCAGACCAGCCGCGCCAGGGCAAGCAAAAGGACGGTCAGCCCAAGCGATTCGTGCAGGGCGTAGAAGGCCATCTTGTGGATGCCGTCATCCTTGTCCGAGATGAACGCGATGACGAAGCCGGTGGGCAGCGCCGCCAGCACTAGCCCGGCCGTCAGCCAGTGGAACCATTTGGCGAGCGGCGTATAGCCGGTCACACCCGGTACAGTGGTGCTCATTCCACGACCCCTTTCGCCCAGGTTGCAATTTGGCAGCGAAAGGCGGTTTGCAAGGGTGCGGGGCGGGAAATGACCGGGATGTTACGGCCCGATACCTGCTTTGACTTGGCGCGACGCGAGGCCTCGGCCTAACAAAGCCGTATGACATCCTCGCGACCGATCGCCTTCTTCGACATGCACGCCCAGCAGCGGCTGATCCGTGCCGAAATCGATGCCGGCATCGCCCGCATCCTCGACCATGGCCGCTTTATCCAGGGGCCGGAGGTGGCGGCGATCGAAGCGGGGCTCGCGGCCTTCGCCGGGGCGCGGCATGCGGTCGGCGTCTCCTCCGGCACCGATGCCCTGCAGATCGCCATGATGGCCGAGGGGATCGGGCCGGGCGATGCGGTCTTCCTGCCCGCCTTCACCTATACCGCGACGGCCGAGGTGCCGCTGGTGCTGGGCGCCACGCCGGTCTTCGTCGATGTCGCGCCCGACACCTTCAACCTCGATCTCGCCGATCTCGCCCGCCGGGTGGCGCAGGTGGCCGCGGAAGGCCGGCTGCGGCCACGCGCCGTGGTGGGCGTCGATCTCTATGGCCTGCCGGCGGATTGGCCGGCGATCCATGCGCTCTGCGCCCAGCATGGCATGTTTGCCCTGGATGACGCGGCGCAGGCCTTTGGCGGGGCGCTGGGCAATCAGCGGCTCGGCACCCTGGCGCCGGCCACCGCGCTGAGCTTCTACCCGACCAAGACGCTGGGCTGTTACGGCGATGGCGGGGCCATCCTGACCGACGACGCCGACCGCGCCGAGCTCTACCGCTCGCTCCGCACCCATGGCGAGGGCAAGAGCCGCTACGAGGTGCTGCGAACCGGCATGAACGGCCGGCTGGATTCGATCCAGGCGGCGGTGCTGCTGGCCAAGCTGCCGCTGCTGGAGGGGGAGCTGCTGGCGCGCGGCCGTGCCGCGGCCTGGTACGAACAGGCGCTGGGCGGGCGGGTGGCGACGCCCCGGGTGACGCCGGGCGCGACCCATGCCTGGGGCATCTACACCATCCTGCTGACCGATGCCGCGGCGCGGGAGCGGGTGCAGGCCAGCCTGCAGGCGGCCGGCCTGCCCAGTGCGATCTATTATCCGAAGCCGCTGCACCGGCAGCCGGCCTATGCGGCGGCGCATGCCAGCGGCCTGGCGGCCGGCCCGCCGCCCCTGCCAGTGAGCGAGAGCCTCTGCACCCGCTGCCTGTCCCTGCCCATGCACCCCTATCTGACCGAGGGGGATGTGGCGCGGGTGGCCCAGGCGGTGCTCGCCGCCGTGTGATTCGCAGCCGGGGGAGGGTCAGGCATTGCCGCCGGGGCCTCCGGCAGGCTTGCATAAAGCCTGACCCCCGGAGAGGCTTCGGAGATGCGCCGCCGCACCCTGCTCGCCACCGCTGCCGCCGCCACCGCCGCCGGACCCGCCCGGGCCCAGGGTGAGCCGGTCGATGTCCTGCTCGTGCTCGCGGTCGATGTCTCGCGCTCGGTCGATGAGGATGAGGCGCGCTTGCAGCGCGAGGGCTACCGCACCGCGATCACCGATCCGCAGGTGGTCGAGGCGATCCGCGGCGGCATGATCGGCGCCGTCGGGCTGGCCTATGTCGAATGGGCGGGGGCCGAGTATCAGCGGCTGGTGCTGCCCTGGACGCGCATCGCCAGCCCCGCCGAGGCCGCGCGCTGGGCGGGTTCCCTGGCCGAGACGCCGCGCGCCTCCCTGTCCTGGACCTCGATCTCCGGGGCGCTGGAGTTTTCCCGCAAAGTCCTGGCCGAGGCGCCGTTCGAAGCAACGCGCCGGGTGATCGATATCTCCGGCGACGGGGTGAACAATAGCGGCGGGCCGGTCGAGCCGGCCCGTGCCCGGGTGCTGGCCGAGGGCATCGTGATCAACGGCCTGCCCATCGTGAACGACCGGCCGACCTTCGGGCGCATGCCGCCCATCCCGCTCGATGACTACTACCGCGACCAGGTGATCGGCGGCGCCGGCGCCTTCCTGGTCGTCGCCGCCGACTTTGCCAGCTTCGGCAATGCGGTGAAGCGCAAGCTGATCCGCGAAATCGCCGGGCGGTCTGGCCCGGTCGTCACCTAGAGCATGCTGCGTTCACATGCGTTCACGCACCCTGCTCTAACTTTTGTTGGTCGCGGGATTCAGCGGTTTCGGCGATTCCGCCTCAACGCATCCCGCTCTAGCGATGAAGGTCATGGCCATGGCAGCGGTGCTGGATCATCTGGTGGTCGATGTGCGCGACGGCATCGCCGCCGCGGCCGCCGATTGGGTGCGGCTGGGCTTCACGCTGACGCCGCTGGGCCGACACAGCCTGGGTTCGGCCAATCACCTGATGGTCTTCGCCGAGGATTATCTGGAATTGCTGGGCACCGACGTGCCGGGCGGCGCCTTGCGGCCGGATATCGCGCCCTATCCCGTCGGCCTTAACGGCCTGGTCTTCAAGACCGGGGATGCCGAAGCGCTGGCGGCGCGGCTGCTGGCCGCCGGCGTGCCGGCGCTGCCGGCGACCGCCTTTCACCGCCCGCTCGACCTGCCCGATGGCAGCCGGGGAGAGGCGCGCTTCCGCACCGTGCGGCTGGATCGCGCGGCGGCCTTCGATGGCCGCATCTATTGGTGCGAGCATCTGACGCCGCAGCATGTCTGGCGGCCGGAATGGCAGGTCCACGCGAATGGCGCCCAGGCCGTGTCGCGGGTGCTGCTGGCGGCGCGCGACCCGGAACGCCAGGCGGCGCTGTTCCGCCGGACCTTCGGCGCCGCTGCAGTGGAGACGCAGGCCGATGGCCGGGTGCTGCTGCGGGCCGGACGGCCGGTGGTGGAGGTGGCGAGCCACGCCCAGGTGGCGGCCGAGCTCGGTACGGCGGCGCCCGATCCGGCCGGGCGCGGCGATCACCTGGCGCTGATCGCCCTGCGGGTCACCGATCCGGCACAGACCGCGGCGCTGCTGCGGGCGAACGGCGTCGCCTTCGAGATGCGTCCGGAAGGCCCGCTGGTGCCGGCGCGGGCCGCCTGGAACGCTGCCCTGGCGTTTGGTGGCTAGAGCAATATCCGTTCAGACGATTCCGCCTCAACGCATCGCGCTCTAGTGGTCCGATCCCGACGCTTGGTACCCAAGCGGCGGGTGAATCGGCCCACCAAATCAATGGCTCGTGGTGCGTGCCAGACGGTACCATCCGTCTGGCACGCACCGCTAGCCGACGCGCAGCAATTCGCTGATCACCCGTTCCAGCTGGAACAGCGAGTTGCAGGTGATCGAGACGCGGCAATGCGGGGTGTATTTCGGCATATCGGAATCGCCGGTGCCCCAGACGGTGCGCGTCTCCGGGTTCAGCCAGACGACCTGCTTCGCCCGGTTGGCCATGCGCTGCAGGATATCAGCGCGCGCATCGGTACGGTTGCCGCGGCCATCGCCCAGGATGATGACGGTGGTGCTGCTGTCGAGCAGATGCATGTACTCGCGCTCGAAATCCGCCAGCGACTGCCCGTAATTGGAGGAGCCGAAGCCGCTGCGCGCCATCACCTCGGGAATCGCGCGCTCGATCGGCAGCGTCGTCAGCAGGTCGGAGACATCGGCCAGCGCCGAGGAGAAGGCAAAGGCCCGCAGGCCCGCGAGCGCCTCGTTCAGCGAATAGAGAAAGAGCAGCAGGAACTGGGCCACCGCGGCGACCGAGCCGCTGACGTCACACAGCACCACAAGGCGCGGCTTTTCGATCCGTTCCTGCTTCCAGATCGTGCGAAAGGGAATCGCCTCCCAGGCCATGTTGCGCCGGAGCGTGCGGCGCACATCCAGCACGCCGCGCCGGTCCCGCTTGCGCGGCCGGCCGTACAGCGTGGCCAGGCGATGGGCCATGGCGCGGACCAGCACGCGCATGCGTTCATGGTCGCGCCGGTCAATCGCGGTCAGCCGCGCCTGGGTCAGCATGCGGGCCCGGAATTCCTGGTTCCGCCCCTCGGCGAACAGCAGCAGGTTCTGCTCGACGAAGCCACGCACCCGCTCACGCAGCGCATCGCGCGCCTGCGTCAGGGCTTCGCCGCGCGGGGCGGTGCGCGTCCGGACGATCTCGCGCTCCAGCGCGCCAAGCCCCATGCGCTCCAGGATCCGCCGGGTGAAAAGGTTGACCTGGGTGAAGAGGCTGATTTCGGAAAGCCGGGCCTCGCGCGACGCCTGTTCAATGGCGGCGGCAAGCCAGGCCTGGTCGTTCGACAGCAGCGCGGCGGCCAGCGCCCCGCCACCCCCCTCGCCTTCGCCGCCCGCCGGCATCTCGCCCGGCATGGGCGGGACCTCCCCCGCCGAAGCCTCAGCGGCCTTGCCGGCCGGGTCGGAAAAGCTCGCGCGCTTGAAGAACAGATCGAAGCACACGCCATAGGCGCGCTTCTCATCGATCGTCTTGGCGAGCACGAGGCCGAGCGTATCGCGCAGCCGCTGACGGTCCTCGAAGCCGACCACGGCGGCGGCGCGCGCCGCTTCGATGGTCTCGGCCGGGGAGATCCGCAGCCCGGCGCTGCGGGCCGCGCGGAAGAAGTCGAGGAGCGGCCCCTCCATCTCAGCGCACCGGGATCGCCTCGGGCTTGGCCTTCAGCAGCAACTCGCCAAGCTGGCCGGCCACCACCTCGATGTCGCTCTCGAATTTCAGCAGCACGTTCAGCGTCTCCCGCACCAAAGCGGGCTCCAGCTCGTTTGCGTGCAGCAGCACCAGCACCCGCGCCCAGTCGATCGTCTCGCTGACCGAGGGCAGCTTCTTCAGGTCCAGCCCGCGCAGCTCCTGCACGAAGGCCACCAGCTTGCGGCGCAGCGTCGCATCGATCCCCGGCACCCGGCTGGCGATGATCCGCGCCTCCAGCCGCGCCTCCGGCAGCCCGATATGCAGGTGCAGACAGCGCCGCTTCAGCGCGTCGCCGAGATCGCGCTGCGAGTTGGAGGTGAGCATGACGATCGGCGGCACATCGGCGCGGATGGTCCCGATCTCCGGGATGCTGACCTGATAATCGGACAGCAATTCGAGGAGGAAGGCCTCAAACTCCTGGTCGGCCTTGTCCACCTCATCGATCAGCAGCACCGCGCCGCCTGGTGAGCGCAGGGCTTTCAGCAGCGGCCGCGGCTCCAGGAAATCCTCCGAGAAGAAGAGGTCGGACAGCCCGTGCAGGCGGCGCAGCGCGGCGTCCATGCCCGGCTCATCGCCGAGTGCCGCGCCCATGCGGTCCTTGAGGATTTGGGTATAGAGCAGCTGCTTGCCGTACTTCCACTCGTACAGCGCCTTGCTCTCGTCGAGGCCCTCATAGCACTGCATGCGGATCAGCGGCAGCGAGAGCCAGCGGGAGACCGCCTTGGCAAGCTCGGTCTTGCCGACGCCGGCCGGGCCTTCGACCAGGATCGGCTTCTGCAGGTGGTGCGAGAGATAGACCGCGGTGGCGATCTCCCGGCTCGGGATATAGCCGGCGCTTTCCAGGCCGCTCTCCGTCGCCTCGATGCTGTCGAGCTGTGCTTGCCAGGCGATGCTCATGCGCCGCGCGATCCCATCTGGACGTCCCTTATCGATCGGGCCGATCATGCCGCGCCGCGCCGTTGGCGCCAAATCGGGAGGGAAAACCGCATGCCGCACCCCGCGCGCCGGGCGCTGTTCGGCTTGGCCGTGCCACTCCTCCGCCCCGCCGCGGCCGAGCCGGCCTGGCCGGTGCGGACGGTGAGGGTGATCGTGCCCTATCCGCCGGGCGGTGGGTCGGACGTGGTGGCGCGCCTGCTGCTGCCGGCCCTCTCCGAACAGCCGGGCGCCCCGGCCTTCGTGGTCGAGAACCGGCCCGGCGCGGGCGGCACGATCGGGACGGAAGTGCTGGCGAAGTCGCCGGCCGATGGCGGCACGCTGGGGACCATCACCATCGGCACCCATGGCACCAACCCCTGGCTCTTTCCGCGCATCGGCTACGATCCGGTGGCGGATTTCAGCCCCATCGCGGTGATTTCGGTGCAGCCCGGCGCGGTCGCGGTGCCGGCCGACAGCCCGCTGGGCTCCCTCGATGATCTGCTGGCCATCCGCCAGGAGACCAATTTCGCCTCCTCCGGCAACGGCACCTCCGGGCATCTGGCGGGGGAGGTCCTGCGGGTGATGGGGGGGCTGCCGCTGGTGCATGTGCCCTATCGCAGCAGCGGGGCCGCCTGGGCCGACCTGCTGGGCGGGCGGGTGCCGCTGATCTTCGACAACATCCAGAACGCGCATCCGCACCAGCAGGCCGGGCGCGTCCGCATCCTGGCGGTGACCGGCCATGGTCGCTCTGGCCTGCTGCCGACGGTCCCGGCGATCCGGGAAAGGCTGCCCGACTACCTGGTGGAGAGCTGGAACGTGCTGGCGGGCCCGGCCGGCCTGCCCCCTGCCTTGACCGAGCGGATGGCCGGCATGATCGCCGCCGCCGCCGCGACCCCCGCGGTGCAGGCCAAATACGCCGAGCTGGGGATGGAACTGCCCCGCTCCTCGCCCGCACATGCGGCGGCCTTCATCAAGCAGCAGCTCGGCTTCTGGCAGCGCGTCATCACCCAGGCCAATATCCGGCTGGAGTGATTCCCCGGCCTCGCTAAGCTGGTCCCACGCGATGCAAGACAGGAGACATGCGTGCAACTGTCCGACCGGGTCACCGGCGCGGTGCTGATCGCCCTGGGCGGGGCGGCCGCGATCTTCGGCGCAAGGCTGCCGGCGGTGCCGGGCCAGGATGTCGGCCCGGCCGCCTTCCCGATGCTGATCGGCGGCGGGCTTGCGCTGTGCGGCGGCCTGATCGCCTTCGGCATCGGCCACAGCTTCGAAGTGCCCGAGGAAGGCGATGACCCGGCGCCGCCCGGCTCGCTGCATCTGGGCCCGCTGCATCTGGGCCGGCTGCGGCCGCTGATCCCCACCGCGCTGCTGTTCTTCTACGTGCTGGCGGTGGAGCGGCTGGGCTTCCTGCCGACGGCGGCGGTGGTGGTGCTGCTGGCCGCGATCGCGCTGGGCGCCCGGCTGCGGCTGGCCATCCCGCTGGCGATCATCGCCCCGCTCTGCGTGCATCTGGCCTTCTACAAGCTGCTGCGGGTGCCCTTGCCCGCGGGCATCCTGCCGGCGCCCTGGTAGCCCGATGCACGATCTCCTCGAAGCCTTCCGCCTCGTCGCCGCCCCGGATGTGCTGGTGGCAATCCTGGCCAGCGCGATCTACGGCCTCGTCGTCGGCTCGCTGCCGGGGCTGTCCGCCACCATGGCGACCGCCCTGCTGGTGCCGGTCACCTTCTGGCTGTCGCCCATCGCCGCCATCGCCACCATCATCACGGCCAGCGCGATGGCGATCTTCTCCGGCGATATTCCGGGCTGCCTGCTGCGCATCCCCGGCACCCCCGCCTCCGCCGCCTATACCGATGAAGCCTATGCCATGACCCGCAAGGGCCAGGCAGAGATGGCGCTCGGCGCCGGGCTCTGGTTCTCGGCGATCGGCGGCATCGTGGGCACGCTCTCGCTCGTGCTCATGGCACCGCTCCTGGCGGAAATGGCGCTCTCCTTCTCGACCTACGAGTATTTCTGGCTCGCCTTCCTCGGGCTGATGTGCGCGACGCTGGTCGCCCGCTCCTCGCCGATCAAGGCGATCGCCTCCATGCTGCTCGGCCTGCTGATCTCCTGCATCGGCATGGAGAACCCGGCGGGCACGCCGCGCTTCACCTTCGGGCTGACGGATCTGCTGGGGGGAATCGAACCGATCCCGGCGCTGGTGGGCGTCTTCGCCGTCTCCGAGGTGATGCGGGCGATGGTGACGGCGGAGCCGCCGAAGCTGCCGAAGCGGAAATTCGGCAGCATCCTGGCCAATCAATGGATGCTGACCAAGAAGTACCAATGGCCGATGTGGCGGGGCAATATCATCGGCATCATCATCGGCGTGCTGCCCGGGGCTGGCGCCGATATGGCCGCCTGGGTCAGCTACGCCATGTCGAAGCGCTTCTCCAAGGAGCCGGAGAAATTCGGCACCGGCCATCCGGAAGGGCTGGTCGAGGCCGGCGCCTCGAACAACGCCTCGCTCGCTTCCGGCTGGGTGCCCTCGCTGCTGTTCGGCATCCCCGGCGATACCATCACCGCGATCGCCATCGGCGTGCTGTATATGAAGGGGCTGAACCCCGGGCCGACCCTGTTCACCGAACGCGCGTCGAGCATGTACGCGCTTTATATCATTTTCATCATCGCCAATATCATCATGATTCCGCTGGGGATCATGATGATCCGCGCCGCCAGCGTGATCCTGCGGGCACCGCGGGCGGGGGTGATGCCGGTCATCATCCTGCTCTGCGCCGTCGGCAGCTATGCCACCGGCAATAACCTGTTTGCCGTGGTGCTGGTCGGGCTGTTCGGCATGCTTGGCTTCGTCATGGAAAAGAACGGCTATCCGGTGGCGGCGCTGGTGCTTGGCATCGTCATGGGCAGCATGGTGGAGCAGAGTTTCATCACCTCGCTGATCAAGTCCGACGGCGATGTGATGCCCTTCTTCGAACGCCCCGTCTCTGCCGTGCTGGCGGCGCTGACCTTCAGCGCCCTGCTCTGGCCGGTCGGGGTCTGGATCTGGAACCGCATCCGCCATCCGCGCTTGCCGGCCGGCGGCGCGACGGGTTAGCAGTCAGGCAAGGCCCGGTAACCGGGCCACAACCAGGGAGAGACAACCGATGATGACGCTGCCCCGCCGTACGCTGCTCGGCTCCGCCGCCGGGCTGATCGCCGCCCCCGCCCTCGCCCAGCCGAAATGGCCGAACCGCCCGGTGCAGATGCTCTGCCCCTGGGCCGCCGGCGGCGGCACCGATGCGGTGGCGCGCATCCTGGCCGTGCTGCTGGAGAAGGATCTGGGGCAGCCCTTCAACGTGGTGAACCGCACCGGCGGGTCGGGCGTGGTCGGCCATACCGCGATCGCCCAGGCGGCGGCCGATGGCTACACCATCGGGACCATTACCTCGGAAATCTGCATGCTGCACTGGCAGGGGCTGACCGAGCTGACCTATCGGAACTATACGCCGCTTGGCCTGATGAACAGCGACGCGCCGGGCATCCAGGTCAACGCCAGCGCGCCCTATCAGGATGTGAAATCCCTGGCCGATGCGATCAAGGCCAGCGCGCCGGGCAAGCTGAAGGCCTCCGGTACCGGCCAGGGCGGCATCTGGCATCTGGCGCTGGCCGGCTGGCTGAACGCCATGGGGCTGAAGGCCGATCATGTCCGCTGGGTGCCGACCAATGGCGCGGCGCCGGCCATGCAGGATCTGGTCGCTGGCGGGCTCGACTTCACCACCTGCTCGGTACCCGAAGCGCGGGCGATGCTGGATGCCGGCCGCGCCCGCTCGCTGGCGGTGATGGCGCCGGCGCGGATCGGCGCCTTCCCGAATATCCCCACGCTGAAGGAAGCGATGGGCGTCGATTACGCCGTGGGCGCCATCCGCGTCGTCGCCGCCCCGGCCGGGCTGCCGGCCGATCTGGTGGCGGCCATCGCCCCGGCCCTGAAGCGCGCCTACGACACGAAGGAATACCAGGACTTCATGAACTCCCGTGGCTTTGGCCTCGTCTATGGCGATGCCGCCGGCGCCGAAAAGGCGCTGGCCGCGGCCGATCTCTCGCTCGGCAATGCGATGAAGGCGGCGGGGCTGGCCAAGGCGTGATCGACCGGCGCGCCCTGCTGCTGGCGCCGGCTCTGGCCGCGCGCCAGCCGGCGCACGCGGCATCGCTGCCGTCTGGCAGCCACCGGATCGAGGTTGAGGGCCGGCGCGGCACGCGGCCCGGGCCGATGGTGGTTGACCTGCATCGGCCCGCCGGCTGGCGCGCGGATGGGCCGATCGTCGTCGTCATGCACGGCAACCAGCGCAATCCCGACCTGTACCGCGACGCCTGGGCACCGCATGCCGAGCGCCTCGGCTTCCTGCTGGTCTGCCCGGGCTTTGACGAGGCGCATTTCCCGGGCGTGCGCTGGTACAATTACGGCAACGTCGTCGACCAGGGCGGCATGCCCCAGCCGGCCACGGCCTGGAGCTTCGCCGCGGTCGATGACGCGGTGGATGCGGTGCGCGCGGCCTGCGGCGCGACGCAGACCAACTACGCGCTCTACGGCCATTCAGCGGGCGCGCAATTCGTCCACCGGGACCTGCTGCTGACCGGCGTGCCGCGGGCGCGGCGCATCCTCATCGCGAATGCCGGCAGCTACGCCATGCCGCGCTTCGACCTCAACTTCCCCTTCGGCCTCGGCAGCACGGCGGCCACGGAGACAACGCTCGGTGCGGCCCTTGGCCGGCCGGTGACGGTGCTGCTGGGTGAGGCCGATATCGACCCGAACCATGAAAGCCTGCCGCGCGGGCCGGGGCCGGAGGCGCAGGGGCCGCACCGCTTCGCCCGCGGCCAGGCCTTCTTCGCCGCGGCGGAGGCAGAAGCGCGCCGGCTTGGCGTGCCCTTCGCCTGGCAGCTGCAAACGGTCCCGCAGGTTGGGCATTCCAATAGCGGCATGGCGACGGCCGCAGCGCCACTGCTCGCTGGCTGACGCCGTGATCCGCCGCAGCACGCCGCCCTTATTGCTGCAAAGAGCCGTTGAGAAACTGTCGCGCGGCAGCCAGATCCCAGCGGTTTTTCGGGGGCCTTTGCGGGATATGCCGGTTTGATTGGCCTCGGTGCCACCGTATTGATACTGTTCGACCGAAAATTCCCCGTCCTGCCTTGAACGATTGATCTTGGAGAGTCCGCGTGAGCCGCTTCCAGACCACCAGTACCTACATCGCCTCACGCGACCTCGAAGTCGCGGTCAATGCCGCCGTCGCGCTGCAGCGCCCGCTGCTGGTCAAGGGCGAGCCCGGCACCGGCAAGACCGTGCTGGCGCAGGAAGTGGCCCGCGCGCTGGGGATGCCGCTGATCGAGTGGCACATCAAATCCACCACCAAGGCCCAGCAGGGGCTGTATGAATACGATGCCGTAGCCCGCCTGCGCGACGGGCAGCTGGGCGATGCGCGGGTGCACGACATCGGCAACTACATCGTCCGCGGCAAGCTCTGGGATGCCTTCGCCGCCGATGCCCCGGTGGTGCTGCTGATCGACGAGATCGACAAGGCGGATATCGAGTTTCCGAACGACCTGCTGCTCGAGCTCGATCGCATGCAGTTCTTCGTCTATGAGACGCGGGAGACGGTGAAGGCGAAGCACCGCCCGGTGGTCATCATCACCTCGAACAACGAGAAGGAACTGCCGGACGCCTTCCTGCGCCGCTGCTTCTTCCACTACATCCGCTTCCCCGATCGGGCGACGATGGAACAGATCGTCCAGTCGCATTTCCCCGACATCAAGCAGGAGTTGGCGCGTGAGGCGCTGAACGTCTTCTTTGAGGTGCGCAACGTCAGCGAGCTGAAGAAGAAGCCCGCGACCTCAGAACTGCTGGACTGGCTGAAACTGCTGATGATCGAGGACCTGCCGCCCGAGGTGCTGCGCAGCCAGGACCCGAAGACGGCGATCCCCCCGCTCTATGGCGCGCTGCTGAAGAACGAGCAGGACGTGCATCTGTTCGAGCGGCTGGCCTTCCTGTCGCGCCAGCGCCAGCGCTGATGCTCGCCCATTTCATCCTGGCGCTGCGGACCGCCGGCATTCCGGCCAGCCTGACGGAATACCTGACCCTGCTGCGCGGGATGAAGGAAGGCGTCGCGGATTACAACGTCGATGATTTCTACCATCTGAGCCGCGCCACGCTGGTGAAGGACGAACGGCATCTGGACCGCTTCGACCGGGTCTTCGGTGAGATCTTCAAGGGGCTGGAGCCGCCCGCCGGCGATCCTGGCACCGAGGTACGCATCCCCGAGGAATGGCTCCGCAAGCTCGCCGAAAAGCTGCTGACCGAGGAGGAGCGCAAGCAGATCGAAGCGCTGGGCGGCTTCGACAAGCTGATGGAGACGCTGAAGCAGCGGCTGGCCGAGCAGAAAGGCCGCCACCAGGGCGGCAGCAAGTGGATCGGCACCGCTGGTACCAGCCCCTTCGGCGCCTACGGCTATAACCCTGAAGGCGTCCGGATTGGTCAGGACGAAAGCCGCCACCGCCGTGCGGTAAAAATCTGGGACAAGCGGGAGTTCAAGGATCTCGACGATGATGTCGAGATCGGCACGCGCAACATCAAGCTGGCGTTGCGCCGGCTGCGCCGTTTCGCCCGCCAGGGCGCGGCAACCGAGCTCGACCTGCCCGATACCATCCGGGCGACCGCCAGCAATGCCGGATCGCTCGACCTGAAGTTGGTCCCGGAGCGGCACAATACGGTGAAGGTGCTGCTGTTCCTCGATATCGGCGGGTCGATGGACGACCATGTGCGGGTCTGCGCCGAGCTGTTTTCGGCGGCGCGGGCCGAATTCAAGCATCTGGAGCATTTCTACTTTCACAACTGCCCCTATGAGCGGCTGTGGAAAAGCAACCGGCGGCGGCGCGACAGCGAGGTTTCCACCTTCGAGGTGCTGCGCACCTACGGCCCCGACTACAAGGCCATCTTCGTCGGCGACGCGGCGATGAGCCCTTATGAGATCATCCAGCCCGGCGGCAGCGTCGAGCATTGGAACGAGGAACCGGGCCGCCTCTGGCTGGAGCGCATGCTGCGGCATTTCCGGCGCAGCGCCTGGCTGAACCCGATGCAGGAACGCGGCTGGCAGGGCTACCACTCGGCCCAGATCCTGCGCCAGGTGATGGAAAACCGGATGTTCCCGCTGACCCTGGGCGGGCTGGAGGCGATGACCCGCGAACTGAGCCGCTGATCCGGTCGGACGGGGCTGGACGGCCGGCGCCGGGCGTGCGGAAATCGCGCACGATGGCCGGCAAGGCCGCCCGGGAGCCCCCATGACCGCATCGCTTACGGCCGTCCACGCGGTCTATCTGATGGGCGTCTTCGCCGTCGTCATCGCCATGGCGCTGCGCGCCAATGTGGTGGTGCCGGCGATGCTGGCGAGTTTCGCCGTCGCGCTGCTTTATACCGGCAGCCTGGTGCCATCGGTGATCGCCGTCTTCAACGCCTCGCTGGTCGCGGCGAAGGAGCTTTTCGCGATCTTCCTGGTCATCGCCTTCATGACCTCCTTGCTGAATGCCCTGCGCGGGCTGGGCGCGGATCAGCTGATGGTCCGCCCCTTCCGGCGGGTGATCACCACCGGCCCGGTTGCCTATGCGGTGCTGGCGGCCGTCACCTACGTCATCTCGTTGTTTTTCTGGCCGACCCCGGCGGTGCCGCTGGTGGCCGCCACCCTGCTGCCGGCCGCCCTGGTCGCCGGCCTCTCGCCGCTGGGCGCGGCGGTGGCGATCGCCATTGCCGGGCAAGGCATGGCGCTCTCCTCGGACTACATCATCCGCGTTGCCCCCGGCATCAGCGCCAAGGCCGCCGGTATCCCCGAGGCAGCGGCGCTGGTCGCCGACAAGGCCCTGGTGCTCTCCCTCGTCACCGGCGGCATCGCGCTCGCGCTCGGCTATCTGGCGATCCGGCGCCAGATCCAGGCGCCCTCACAGACGCATCTCGATCGCTGGCAGGCCGGGGAGAGCCTTGGCGACAGCCCCGCCCAGCCACGCGCGGACGCCATGCCGGAGAGCTGTGCCGCTGGGCCATCGACCAGCCCGCCTGGTCGCGCCGAAGGGCGGGGTGCCGCGGCGATGCCGGTGGTCTCCTCGGTGTGGGGCGGCCGGCTTGCGGTGCTGACGCCCTTGGTCTTCGGCGCGCTGATCCTGTTCATGCTGGCGCCGAAGCTGATCCCCGGCCTGCCGGAGCTGAAAGGCGGCGATGCCGCGGCGCTGGTCGGCGGCACGGCGGGGCTGCTGATGCTGGTCGCCGCCTTCGCCGCCGATGGCCGGCAGGCGCTGCACAGCGCGGCCGATCACATCGTCGATGGTCTGGTCTTCGCCTTCCGCGCCATGGGCACGGTGCTGCCGATCGCCGGCTTCTTCTTCCTGGGCGCCGGGGAGTTCTCTGGCGCTATCCTCGGCCTGGCCAAGGGCGCTGCCGCCCCGGACCTGTTGTTCGAAGTGATCAAGGCCGGTGAGCACCTGATCCCGCAGAACCCGGTCGTGGTCGCCTTCGCGGTGCTGATCGTCGGCATGATCACCGGCATCGACGGCTCGGGCTTCGCCGGCCTGCCGTTGACCGGCGCGCTGTCGGGGGCGCTCGGTCCGGTGGTGGGCATGGAGGCGACGACGCTCGCCGCCGTTGGGCAGATGGGCGCGGTCTGGACCGGCGGCGGCACGCTGATCGCCTGGTCATCCCTGATCGCGGTGACCGGCTTCTGCCGCGTGCCGGTGCTGGAGGCGGTGCGGGTGCTGTTCCTTCCCGTCTGCGCCGGGCTTATGGTATCCACCCTGCTTGCTGTTGTGCTCTGGTGATCTTGAAGGAGGGATAAATGACCGCCCTGATGCAACCGGACGAATTCCGCACCGCGCTTGAGAACGCCATCAAGGGGCGGAGCGCCAACCAATCTCCCTTCAGCATCGCCTGGGCGAGCGGCAAGCTCTCCCGCGAGCATCTCTCGCGCTGGGCGGAAAATCATTACCACTACGTCGGCCCCTTCGCCGACTACCTCGGCTATGTGTATGGCCGCATGCCGGCAGAGTATCAGGAGGCGAAGGACTTCCTCCTCTCCAACATGTATGAGGAGGAGATCGGCGGCGACCGCCACACCGATCTGCTGATCCGCTTCGCGGAGGCCTGCGGCACCACACGCGCCCGGATCCAGAACCCCGACAATATGTCCGCCACCACCCGTGGCCTGCAATCCTGGTGCTACACGGTGGCGATGCGGGAAGACCCGATCGTCGCCGTCGCCGGGCTCGTCGTGGGGCTGGAAAGCCAGGTGCCCAGCATCTATCGCCGGCAAACCCCGACCTTGCGGGAGAAATACGGCTTCACCGATGAGCAGGTGGAGTTCTTCGACCTGCACATCGTCTCCGACGAGATCCATGGCGAGCGCGGCTACCAGATCGTGCTGGAGCACGCCAATACGCCCGAGCTGCAACGGAAATGCCTGAAGATCTGTGAAATCGGCGCGCAGATGCGGCTGCTCTACACCAACGCCCTGTACCGCGATTACGTCGCGCAGGACCTGTCCCTGGCGGAGCTCGACCTCGCGGCGTGATCGTCACCTTCGAGAAGGCGGGCGAGCGCTTCGCCGAGGAATTGCCCGCCAAGACGAATCTGGTCGTCCGCGCCGGTATCCGGAAATTCCCCTGGCCGCATCTCCGCTACGGCTGCGGCATGGGGAAATGCGGCAAGTGCGCCTGCCGCGTGCTGGCCGGCGCCGAAACCCTGCCCGCCCCCAACTGGCAGGAGGAGCGCGTGCTGGTTGGCCGGCTGGATGAAGGTCTGCGGCTGGCCTGCCAGCTCTGGCCGGAACAGAACCTGACCCTCACCCAGGACGACGTGCAGGTCGCCCCGCCCCGCCCATGAGCTACGTCATCCTCACCAGCAAGCCCGGCCGCTTCCGGACCGAGCTGACCGAGGGCTTCACCGCCGTCGAGGCCTGGGAATACCGCTTCCATGGCAAGGCCCGGGCGCAGTTCGTTATCGCCGCGGTGGCGGGCGCGCCGCGCCTGACCATCATCGACCTCGCCGGCGCGCCCGTGGTGAACCGGCTGCCGAGTAAATTCCTGCCCCGCTTCACCAGCCCCGAGGCCGCCCGGGCAGAGCTCTCGCAACTCACCCGCCATGGCGGCGCGGCCGCCGCGCTGGTGCCGCTGGCGGTGCCGGCATGATCAGCATCACCTTCCTTGGCCCCGAGGCCGGCGAGGCCGCGCCACGCACCGTCAGCGCCCCGCCCGAGAGCAACCTGCTGCGCGTCTCGCTGCGGGAGAAGGGCGGCATTCCCTTCAAATGCGGCGGCGGCTTGTGCGGCACCTGCAAATGCCGCGTGGCCACGGGGGCGGAGAACCTGGACGCCATCAAGCCGAAGGAACGCCGGCATCTGACCGAGGCGGAACTGGCCGCCGGCTGGCGCATGGCCTGCCAGACCTTCGTGCAGCAGGGCGCGGTCAGCGTCACTTGGCCGGCGCCGCCGCCGAAGCCCGGGAGCGCCGCCGCATGAGAACCACCCTGAAGCTGGAAGCGCGGGAAGCCCGCGCCATGGTCGATGCCGCGCTCGCCAAAGCGCGCGAGATCGGGGTCGCGCAGACCGTCTGCATCACCGATGAGGGTGGCTTCCCGCTGCTGATCGAACGCATGGACAGCGCCCGCGTCACCGGCCCGCAAATCGCCTGGAACAAGGCCTTCACCGCGGCCGGGCACAAGCGCTCCACCCATCTGTTCAACACCCCGCCCAACGGCCCGGCGCTGCCCGGCAACGAAGCCTTCGGCATCCAATGGAGCTTCGAAGGCCGCTTCGCCGTCTTCGTCGGCGGCTTCCCGATCGTGGTCGATAGCCAGGTGGTGGGCGGCATCGGCCTCTCGGGCGGCAATGGCGAACAGGATATCGCCTGCGGCCTGGCCGGCCTCGCGGCGCTCGCCAAGCTCCTCGGTCCGGCGGGTCATCAGGTCGAGGTGGCGGCCGATATCAAGAAGTGACGCCTTTGAGCCGGTTAGCTGCGTTGAAATGGATCATAGGGTGATCCGTCTCAACGCAGCTAACCTGTTCTACCTATTATGTTTTCTGGAGCAGGACATCCGTTCAGATGATTCGATCTGAACGCATCGCGCTCTAGGGTTGCGCTGCCGCCGTTATTCGTAGAAAAGCACGTTGCAAACCTTACCTTTCCCCGTGTGAAAGAGGATTTCCGCATGAAACGCCTTCCGATTGCCGCGCTGCTGCTGCTCGGCGCCTGCGCCACCGATACCCCGGCTCCGACGCCTGGCCCGGCCTCCGTCGTCACCGCCCAGGCGCCGGTCGGCGCGGCGGTCGGCCAGTCGGTCGAGACCACCTCGATCGTCGAATCCGTCGACCAGAAGACCCGCCAGGTGCTGCTGCGGCTTGAGGACGGCACCTACATGACGTTGAAGGTCCCGGCCTCTGTCCGCGGCCTCGGCCAGGTGAAGGCCGGCGATCGCGTCGTGGCCCGCGTCACCCGCGCCATCGCCGTTGACATCGCCAAGGCCGATGGTTCGGCGCCGATCGAGGCGGGCGAGATCGAGACCCAGGCGCCGAAGGGCCTGCCGGCCGGGGCGCTGCTGCGCGCCGTGCGCGTGCGCGTCATCGTCGACAGCGTCAGCGCTGACGGCAAGCAGGTGAGCGTGACGACGCCGCGCGGCGTGACCCGCACCATCGACATCACCGATCCGAAGATGATCGCCTTCGTCAAGACCCTGAAGCCGGGTGAGCCGGTGAATGCGGTCTTCGCCGAGGCGTTCTCACTGAAGGTGCTGCCGCCGAACGCGTCGACCGTGGCACCGCCGGTGCGCGCCGCGAAGTAAGGGGCAGGGCGTCGTCAAGACGGCGCCTGGTTCCATGAAAGTTTGACGGGCGCGGGGGGAGACCCCTGCGCCCGTTGGCGTTTCGTGTAGAATCGAAAATGGCAGGATGGAGCGCAGGATATGGCCATACCCCCCCATAACAGCGGCCCGATCGCCGCCACCCTGATCCCGGGCGACGGCATCGGCCCGGAGATCACCGAGGCGGTGGTCGCGGTGCTGGAAGCGCTGGGTGCACCCTTTCAGTGGGATGTGCAGCAGGCCGGGCTCGCCGGCATAACGTCAGGCGGCGACCCCCTGCCGGCGGCCACGCTTGAGAGCATCGGGCGGACGCAACTTGCGCTGAAGGGGCCGCTCTCGACCCCGCTCGGCGGCGGCTATCGCTCGGCGACCGTGCGGCTGCGAGAGGCCTTCCAGCTTTACGCCAATCTCCGCCCCGGGCGCAGCTTGCTGCCCGGCGGCCGCTTCGAGAATATCGACCTGATCCTGGTGCGGGAAAATCTCGAAGGCTTCTACGTCGGGTTCGAGCACCATGTCGCGGTCGGGGACGACCCCCGTGCCGTGGCGATGGCGACCGGCATCACCACCCGGCGAGAGGCGCAGCGCATCATCCGCTTCGCCTTCGAGCACGCGCTGGCGCATGGCCGCAAGAAGGTGACGATCGTCCATAAGGCGAATGTGCTGAAGCTGCTGACCGGCCTGTTTCTCGAAGTCGGGCGGGAGGTGGCAAAGGAGTATGAGGGGCGCATCGCCTGCGATGACCGCATCGTCGATGCCTGCGCCATGCAGCTCGTGCTCAATCCCTGGCAGTTCGACGTGATCGTTACCACCAATCTGTTCGGCGATATCCTGTCCGACCTGATCGCCGGCCTGATTGGCGGGCTGGGCGCAGCACCGGGCGCCAATATCGGCGAGAAGGCGGCCCTGTTCGAAGCCGTGCACGGCTCGGCGCCCGACATCGCCGGCCAGGGCATTGCCAACCCGACGGCGATGCTGCTGGCGGCGGCGATGATGCTGGATCACGTCGGCCGCGTGGAGCAGGCCGAGCGGCTGCGCGGGACCATCGATGCGGTGCTGACCAGCGACAATATCCGCACGCGGGATTTCCGCGGCACCGCCTCGACCCGCGATTACACCCAGGCGCTGATCCGCCGCTTGAAGGCGTGAGGCGGGCCGGGCGGCCCGGCCCTCAGCCGAGCGTGAAGGCCTCGTGCACCGCGCTTTGCACCGCGCCGCCCAGCACGGCGCCGCCGCCCGCGACATGGATCCACTCGCCCAGGGTCACCGCGGCAACCGCGTGCCGTGGCGTCGGCATCGGCGCGTGGCG
>CAITYE010000167.1 GCA_903896535.1 uncultured Paracraurococcus sp. | reverse complement strand
GCCTTTAGGCCGAAATCCAGGATTTCCGTGACCCCGGCCGGATCGAGCACCGGGATCTCGACATCCATGAAGCTGTATTCGCAGCCGGAGGTGATGGTCGAGGATTTGCAGGACGGATCATCGCCGGCCAGCGCCAGAACGCCGCCGCGCGGCGCCGTACCGGCGCTGTTGGCATGCCGCAGGGCATCGCCCGAGCGATCGACGCCCGGCCCCTTGCCGTACCAGATCCCGAAGACGCCATCGACCGTCTGGTTGCCATAGAGCGCGATCTGCTGCGTGCCCCAGATGGCGGTGGCGGCCAGATCCTCGTTCAGCGCCGGGCGATGGATGATATTGGCCGCATCCAGCCGTGCCTTCTGCCGCTGCAACTGCATGTCGTAGGTGCCGAGCGGGCTGCCACGATAGCCGCTGATATAGCCGGCGGTGTTCCAACCCAGGGCCTTGTCCAGTTGATGGCGCACCAGCGGCAGCCGCACCAGCGCCTGGACGCCGGTGAGCAACAGGGTCTCGCCGGCCTTCTCGAACCGGTCCTCAAGCGTGGCTTCGGGGCGCTGAATGCTGCCCATGGCGGGACTCCCGGTCGCATGATTCAAGGGTGAATGTCGGGCGGGCGGCCGGCGCCGGCAAGCCCCGGCGAAATCGGTGCCCTTCAGCCCCAGCGCGCCGCCGCCGCCAGGTGCGGCGGGGCCAGCAGCGGGCCGGCGCCGAACAGCTTGTCCCGATAGGTCCCCGGCGCGTAGCCGCGCTTATAGGCGCCGCGATCCTGCAAGACCGGCACCAGCAGATCAACCACCGCGTCCAGACACTCCGGCATCACGGTGCGCGAGAGGTTGAAGCCATCGCAGCCGGTCGCCTCGGCGAAGGCGATCAGCCGATCGGCGACGCTGGGGGCATCGCCGACGATGGGGATTTGCCGGCTGCCCAGGATGAAGCGGTCGATCAGCATGCGCTTGGTCCAGCCCGGGCCGAGCACACGGGCCATGGCCTCGACATTGGAGGCGATGGCGTTGCTGCTTGCGGCGCCGATCGGCTCGTCCAGGGCAAAGCGGGCGAAATCGATGCCGAGTGAGGCCGCGGCATGGGCGAGTGAGCCCTCGGTGCTCGCATGCCGGCGATAGTCTTCGAGCAGCGCCTCAGCCTCCGCCCCGTCGCGCCCGATCACCAGCGTCGCGCCGACAAAGACCAGCAGCGGGCGGGGCGCGGCGCGGGCACGGAGATCGGCGATCAACCGGGCGACATTCGCCTCGCTGGAGGGGTTGAGGAAGACGCATTCCGCATGCTCCGCCGCGAAGGCCCGGCCACGATCGGAGGCGCCGGCCTGATACAGCACCGGGGTCCGCTGCGGCGAAGGCGCGCAGAGATGGATGCCGGCGGCGCCGACCGGGCGGACCCGCGCGGGGTCGGTGAAGACGCCGCTGGCCCGATCGGCACGGACCGCATCCGCCGCCCAGGACCCTTCCCAGAGATCATACAGCAGCCCCATGACCCCATCGGCCGCGTCGTAGCGGTCATCGTGCCGGGGCAGCGCACCGCCGCCGAGCGCTCGTGCCGCGCTGTCGAGATAGCCGGTGACGATGTTCCAGCCGATCCGTCCCTCCGTCAGGTGATCGAGAGTCGAGAAGCGACGCGCCAGCAGCGCCGGCGCCTCATGGGCGAGGTTGACGGTAACACCGAAGCCGAGGTGGCGGGTGACGGTGGCCATCGCTGGGACCAGCAGCAGGGGATCGAGGAGTGGCACCTGCACCGCCTGGCGCAGCGCCGCCGCGGCATCGCCGCCCAACACGTCGTAGATGCCAAGCACATCGGCCAGGAACAGCCCATCGAACAGGCCGCGCTCCAAGGTCCGGGCAAGCTCGGTCCAGTAGCCGAGGCGGTGATATTCCGCCGAGCGGTCGCGGGGATGCGTCCACATCCCGTGCTGAATATGGCCGATCGTCGCCATGTCGAAGGCGTTCAGGCGGAGTTCACG
>CAITYE010000166.1 GCA_903896535.1 uncultured Paracraurococcus sp. | reverse complement strand
GTGCCACAGGACTACGCTGCTGCTGTCAGCTGGTACCGCAAGGCGGCAGATCAGGGGGATGCCCCGGCGCAGGGGAACCTCGGCAATATGTACGACAGCGGCCACGGCGTGGCGCAGGACTACGCTGCTGCTGTCAGCTGGTACCGCAAGGCGGCAGATCAGGGAGTTGCCATGGCGCAGTCCAACCTCGGCGTGATGTACGCCAAGGGCCAGGGCGTGGCGCAGGACTATGTCCGCGCACATATGTGGTATAATTTAGGAGCGATTTCAGGCGGCAAGGATAACAACGCCCCTGCTAATCGGGACCGTATCGCCGCCAAGATGACCCCTGCTCAAATCGCAGAAGCGCAAGCTATGGCTCGCAAGTGTCAGGCTTCCAACTTCAAGCAGTGCGATTAGGGGGAGCAGATGAAGCTAGCGCCAGTCCTCGTGGCTCTATCGCTCCTGCTGCCGGTCAGCGTGGCAGCCCAAGCCCATTCGCATTCCGGAACGTGTCAACGATAGTGAGACAGCCGGTTTGGTAATTTAAGCTCCGCTGATTTGCGCTGTTGTAGGCGGATTTATCCAGGCGGCGGTCGGCTTTGCGGGTGGTCTGGGGGCTTTGTGAACGAAGCGCTCCGGGTTGGCGATGAAGGCCTGATCGAGGGTTTTCTGGCGCGCCGCATAGATCGCCTCGGCCTGGCCGTAATGGACCTGATCGGGCGTCATGAGGCCGAGGCCCGCATGATGGTGGTCCTGATTGTACCAATCGAAAAAGCGGCGGCAGAACGCCTTGACGTCCTCGATGCAACCGAACCGCCTGGGGAATTCCGGCTGGTATTTCAGGGTTTTGAAATGGCTTTCCGAGAACGGGTTGTCGTTCGAGGTGTAGGGCCTGGAGTGCGATTTGGTGACACCGAGATCGGCCAGCATGAGGGCTGTGGCCTTGGCCTTCATGGCCGCCCCGCGATCGGCATGCAGCGTCAGTTGGCCCGGCGGCACAAGATGCTTGGCAAGGGTCTCCTCGAACAACGGCTTGAACAGACTGGCCGTTTCCGCGTCGGCGACACACCATCCGACAACCCGTCGGCTGAAAATGTCGATGATCACGTAAAGATAGAAGTAGGTCCATTTGGCCGGCCCCATCAGCTTCGTGATATCCCAGGACCAGACTTGGTTTGGGCCTTCGGCCAGCAGTTCCGGCTTCTGATAGACCGGATGGCGGAGCTGCCGGCGGCGTTCGCGGACTTCGTCATGCTCGTCGAGGATCCGATACATGGTGCGGATCGAGCAGTGATAGGCGCCCTGATCAAGCAGCGTGGCGTAGATCTCCGCCGGAGCCAGGTCGACGAAGTCCGGTTCGCGCAGAATGTCGCGCACGACCAACCGCTGTTCGGTGCTCAGCGCTCGTTTCGGCTTCGGCCGTTGACGGGGGACAACAGGCGGCTGGGTCAAACGGCCACGGTGGCGGTGGACGCTCGCACGGGAAACCCCAAATGCCGAACAGGCGGCGCTGGCGAGACCGCGCGCCGGCGCCAGCGCGATGACCGCTGTCATCAGCGCTCTCCGTCGATCTCCACTGGGGGTATCCCCAGCAGGGCTGCAACTTTTTTTTGGAGATCGATGATCGCCTCGGCTCGATCCAAACGCCACTGGAGTCGGGCGTTTTCCCGCTTGGCGCTGACCAGCTCGGCGGTCAGCGGGTTGGGCGGCGGCAACTTCGGACCCCGTTTGGCCGGGGTCAGCGCGCCGTACGCTCCGGCAGCGCGCTGCCGACGCCAATCCGTAAGCGCCGATGAGTAAAGTCCTTCCCGGCGCAGGATGGCGCCGACGCCCCCACTCTCAGCGGCCTGATCGGTCTCGGCCAGGATGCGCAGCTTGTCCTC
>CAITYE010000165.1 GCA_903896535.1 uncultured Paracraurococcus sp. | reverse complement strand
TGGCGGATGCGCAGCAGATCATCCGGCTCCTGCTGCTCCAGCGGCACGCCTGGGCGGATGCCGGCATGCACGAACAGATAGGGCCCGTGCCGGTGCGTCAGCGAGAGGGCGTTGAGGAAGCCGAGATGGTCAGGCGGGAGGCGTCCGGCCCAGCCGGCGGGGTCGCTGGCCGCATCGATCCCCCAACTTGCCAGCGCTTCCACGCCACCGGTCATGCGGAAATCGGTCACCGCCGCCCGCTCCCCGCCCAGCGCGTCCAGCATGGTGCGTTCGTGGTTGCCCATCAGATTGACCATGGGCAGCCCAGCCGGCGCGCCGCGCAGCAGCAGGGCGATCACCCCGGCGCTGTCCGGGCCCTTGTCCACAAAATCCCCGACATGCACGAGCAGCGCCCGCGCCGCCGGACGGGCGGCGAGATCCTCGGCGATCTGCGCGTGCAGCGCGGCGAGCAGCGGCGCGCAGCCATGGATATCGCCGATGGCGTAGATCCGCTCACCGGCCGGCAGGCGGGCCGGCGCCGCCTGGAATTCGAACCCCGCCATGATGTCGGTCTAGCGCGCCCGGCGCGCTTGGGCAAAGCTGACCGGTAGAGGAGAAACGCCATGCTGGAAGTCGAGAGCATCGAGGCGCTGCACGCCTATATCGGCAAGCAACTGGGGAGCAGCGACTGGCTGACGGTCGACCAGAAGATGATCGACCAATTCGCCGAAGCGACCGGCGACCATCAGTGGATCCATGTGGATGTGGAACGGGCGAAGCGGGAGATGCCGGGCGGCAAGACCATCGCCCATGGCTATCTGACGCTCTCGCTGCTGCCCAAGCTCAATGCCGGGATTTTCCGGGTGAAGCAGCGCAGCCGCGGAGTGAATTACGGCTCCAACAAGGTGCGCTTCACCGCGCCGGTGCCTGCCGGTTCCCGGGTGCGTGGCCATCTGACGCTGAAGCAGATCGAGCCGATCGAGGGCGGCGCAAGGCTGACCATGGAGGCGAGTGTCGAAGTTGAGGGCAGCGCCCGCCCGGCACTGGTCGCCGAGACGCTATCGCTGGTCTACCGCTAAGCCGCACCGCTCCGGGGCAGGCTTCGTTCCCATGCGTTCCCGCACCCTGCTCTGCCTTTTATTTGATCGCGGGATGCAGCGCGTTCGGCGATGCCGCCTCAACCCATCCCGCTCTGGCTTTTTCTGGCCCTCAATTGCCGAGCGGAAACCTCCGGTTGCCTATTCCAACGGCGCGAGGCAGAGCCTCACGCCGTTGGAATAGGCGCGGCCCGCTGCGGGCACGGCATCAATCATTCGCCCCGGCCAGCGCCGCGCAGACCGCCGCCGTCACCTGCCGGGTGGTCGCCTGGCCGCCGAGATCGGGGGTGTGCAGCGCCGGATCGGCGGTCACCTTCTCAATCGCCCGCATCAGCCGCGCGGCCGCCTGCGGCTCCCCCAGATGCTCCAGCATCATCACCCCGGTCCAGAAGGTGCCGACCGGGTTGGCGATGCCCTTGCCGGTGATATCGAAGGCCGAGCCGTGGATCGGCTCGAACATCGAGGGGGCGTCGCGCTCCGGGTTGATATTGGCGGTGGGCGCGATGCCGACCGAACCGGCCAGCGCGGCGGCGAGGTCCGAGAGAATGTCGGCGTGCAGGTTGGTGGCGACGATGGTGTCCAGGCTCGCGGGCTTGGCCACCATGCGCATGGTCATGGCATCGACCAGCATCTTGTCCCAGGTCACGTCGGGGAAGTCGCGTGCCACCTCGGCGGCGATCTCGTCCCACATGACCATGGCATGGCGCTGGGCATTGCTCTTGGTCACCACCGTCAGCAGCTTGCGCGGGCGCGACCGGGCGAGGGCGAAGGCATAGCGCATGATCCGCGTGACGCCGGCGCGGGTCATGACGGAGACATCGCTCGCCACCTCGATCGGCAGGCCCTGATGCGCGCGGCCGCCAACGCCGGCGTATTCGCCCTCTGAGTTCTCCCGCACGATCAGCCAGTCGAGCTCGGGGCCCGCGACATGGCGCAACGGGCTGGTGATGCCGGGCAGCACCCGGGTCGGGCGGACATTGGCGTATTGGTCGAAACCCTGGCAGATCGCCAGCCGCAGCCCCCAAAGCGTGACGTGATCAGGGATATCGGGCGCGCCCACGGCACCGAACAGGATGGCGTCATAGCCGCGCAGGCGGTCCACGCCATCGGCCGGCATCATCCGGCCATGCTGGCGGTAATAGGCGGACCCCCAGTCGAAATCATCAAATTGCAGGGCGAAGCCGCCATCCCGTTCAGCCGCGACCCGCAGCACCTCGACTGCGGCCTGCACCACCTCCGGCCCAATCCCGTCGCCGCCCATGGCCGCAACCCGATGACGTCGCATCGTCTCTCTCCCTGCGCTTGCGCGCGGCCCGGTTAGGCCGCGGGCGTCAGGGGGTCAATCAACCGCCGGATCGGGCTGCGTGCAGCGGCATTACCTCAGGCCGCAGCCGCCCCGGCCTGGGGATCAAGCCGGTAGCCGCCACCCTCGGTGACCAGCAACTGGGTACGGGCCGGGTCGGGTTCGATCTTCTGGCGCAGCCGGTAGATATGCGTCTCCAGGGTATGGGTGGTGACGGCGGCGTTATACCCCCAGACCTCATTCAGCAGGATCTGGCGGGAGACCGCCCGCTCCCCGGCGCGATACAGGAATTTCAGGATCGCGCATTCCTTCTCGGTCAACCGGATTTTGCGGTTCCGCATCGATTCCATCAGCAGCTTGGCGGAGGGGCGGAACTCATAGGGACCAATCTGGAAGACCGCATCCTCGGAATTGTCGAAGACCCGAAGCTGCGCCCGCAGCCTGGCCAGCAACTCGTTCAGCCGGAAGGGCTTGGCAATGTAGTCATTCGCCCCGGCATCCAGGCCACGCACGATATCGACCTCGCCATCCGACCCGGTGAGCATGATGATCGGCATGCGAAGGCCCTGCTTGCGCAGTTTGCCGCAGAAATCGCAGCCATCGCCATCCGGCATGGTGATATCGAGAAG
>CAITYE010000164.1 GCA_903896535.1 uncultured Paracraurococcus sp. | reverse complement strand
GCCCGGCGCTGCAGCTCGAAGCGGAAGACGCCCTCGGCCTCGCTGCTGCCCAGCAGCAGGTGCCCGGTCTCGGCGCAATAGGCGGGGAAGTCGCGGGCGCTGGCGGGGTCGGTGGCCAGCACCACCAGCCGCCCGCCCGGCGGCAGGCCGCGCAGCGCCTTATTGGCCTTGAGGACCGGCAGCGGGCAGATCAGCCCCCGCACGTCGAGCAGGTTTTCCTCCATCGCCCCAGTGCAGCACCCGCCCCGGCCGGCGGCAAGGCTTGCGGTCCGGCCGGCCGCGCCGCACCCTGGGCCATGCGCTGGCGGCTCGGCATCGATCTCGGCGGCACCAAGACGGAAATCGCCGCACTCGATCCCACGGGCGCGATCCGGCTGCGCCGCCGCGTGGCGACGCCACCCGACTATGCCGGGGTGATCGGCACCATCGCCGGGCTGGTGGAGGCGGCGGAGACGGAGCTCGGCGGCCCCGGCAGCCTCGGCATCGGCATCCCCGGCAGCCTGTCGCCGACCACCGGCCTGGTGCGCGGGGCGAATTCCACCTGGCTGAATGGCGGGCGGCTGGATGCCGACCTCGCCGCGCGGCTGGGCCGGCCAGTGCGCGTCAGCAACGACGCCAATTGCCTGGCGATGAGCGAGGCGGCGGACGGTGCCGGGGCGGGCCATGGCACGGTCTTCGCGGTCATCCTCGGCACCGGCATCGGCGGCGGCATCGTCTCTGGCGGGCGGCTGCTGGAAGGCCGCAACCGCATCGGCGGCGAATGGGGCCATGCGCCGCTGCCCTGGATGCGGGCGGACGAACACCCCGGCCCGGCCTGCTGGTGCGGCCGGCAGGGCTGCATCGAGAGCTTCTGTTCCGGCCCCGCCCTGGCCGCCAGCGCCGATGGCCCGGGCGCGCGCGACGCTACGGCACTGCCCGCCCGCGCCGCGGCGGGGGAGGTGCGGGCGCAGGCGGCGCTGGCCCTGCATGCGGACCGGCTGGCCCGGGCCCTGGCGCAGGTGATCGACATCCTCGACCCCGATTGCATCGTGCTGGGCGGCGGCCTGTCCAACATGGCGCATCTCTACACGCAGGTGCCCGCGCTTTGGCCGCGCTACGTCTTCAGCGATGCGGTGACGACGCCGTTGCTGCAGGCGCGGCATGGCGACAGTTCCGGCGTGCTGGGCGCGGCGCGGCTTTGGGACCCGCCGGGCTGAGATGCCCGCGCTCTGCCGCGATTGCTGCGAGGCGCTGCCGGCGGACGCCGCGCGCTGCGCCTGCGGCGGACGGCGCCTGCTGCGCCACCCCGAACTGTTCACGCTGACCGTCGCGCATGTCGATTGCGATGCCTTCTACGCCAGCGTCGAGAAGCGCGACCGGCCGGAGCTGCTGGCCCGCCCCGTGATCGTCGGTGGCGGTCGGCGCGGCGTGGTCGCCGCCTGCTGCTACATCGCCCGCACCCGCGGCGTGCGCAGCGCCATGCCGATGTTCAAGGCGCTGGCCGCCTGCCCGGATGCGGTGGTGATCAAGCCGGAGATGGCGAAATACGTCGCCGCCGGGCGGCAGGTGCGATCCCTGATGCAGGATCTGACGCCGCTGGTGCAGCCGCTGTCGATCGACGAGGCGGTGCTGGACCTGCGCGGGACCGAAGCGCTGCACCGCGCGCCGCCGGCCATTGTGCTGGCGCGCTTTGCCCGGGCGGTGGAACGCGAGGTGGGCGTGACCGTCTCCATCGGCCTCGCGCCCAACCGGCTGCTGGCGAAGCTGACGGCGGAACGCGACAAGCCCCGCGGCTTCGCGGTGCTGGGGCAGGGGGAGGCGGCCGGTTGGCTGGCGCCGCAGCCGGTGGGCGTGCTGCCGGGCATCGGGCCGGCGCTGGAACGCCGCCTCGGCGCAGTTGGCATCACCCGGCTTGGCCAGCTTGCCGCGCTGCCGCCGCTGGAGGCGGCGCGCCGGCTGGGGGAGGAGGGCCCGCTGCTCGCCGCCCGCGCGCGCGGCGAGGATGCCCGCCCGGTCGATCCGGCGCGGGAGACGAAAAGCATCAGCGCCGAGACGACATTCGAGAGCGATCTGGCTGCGCAAGCGGCACTGGAAGCGCGGCTTTGGCCGCTGTGCGAAAAGCTGGCGCGGCGGCTGGGGGAACAGGGCTTCGCCGCCGGCGGCGTGGTGCTGAAGCTGAAGACGGCGGCCTTCGCAACGCGCACCCGGACGGTGCGGCTGGCGATACCCACGCGCCTGCCGGAGACGCTGTTCGCCGCCACCCGGCCGCTGCTGGCAGACGCCGCCGATGGCACCGCCTTTCGCCTGATCGGCATCGGCGCGCAGCCGCTGGCGCCGGCGGCGGAGGCGGATCGCGGCGACCTCGCCGACCCCGAGGCGCCGCGCCGTGCTGCCCGCTGGGCGGCGGTGGAGACATTGCGCGCCCGCTTCGGCGCCGCGGCCGTGCTGCAGGGCCGCAGCCTGCCGCCGAAGGGGGGGTAGATTTTTTGCGCCCTCAGGCGCCGAGCGCCGCGCTCCGCACGGCTTGGCTGCGCGGCACGTGGCTTCGCCACGTGCCGTTGGCATTACCCCGCCAGGATCAGATCCGCGCCCTTCTCGGCGATCATGTTCGTCGCGGCGTAGGTATTGCCAGAGACCATGGTCGGCATGCAGGAGGCATCGGCGACGCGCAGCCCCTCCAGCCCGATCACCCGCATGGACAGCGGATCGACCACCGCCAGCGGATCGGTGCCGAGCTTGCAGGAGCCGATGGGGTGATAGGTGGTGGAACCGCTGGCGCGGGCATGCGCCATCCAGTCCGCATCGGTCTGCACCTGCGGCCCGGGGAAATTCTCTTCCTTCACGAAATCGGCCAGTGGCCGGGTTTGCAGCAGGCGGCGCATGTATTTCAGCGCGGCCAGCAGGGAATCCCGGTCGATCTGGTCCATCAGATAGTTCGGCTGGATTTCCGGCTTCTGGCGCGGGTCGGCCGACAGCGCCTTCAGCCAGCCCTTGCTTTCCGGGCGCAACTGCGCGGCGCCCAGCGTCATGCCAGGTTGGGTGTCGAGATCGGTGACGCCGTAGCGCCCGGTCGGGTAGCTCGCCGGGGCGAAATAAAGCTGCATATCCGGCGTCTCCAGCCGCTCCCGCGTCTTCACATAGCCGCCGGCATGGCTCGGGCTCGCGGTCAGCAGGCCCTTGCGGGTGAAGGCGTAGCGGATCACCTCCGCAACCAGCGGCAGCCCGCGGGAGCGTTCGTTAAGTGAGCCCGCGCCCTTGACCAGGGCGGAGACGCGGACCGCGTAGTGGTCGCGCAAATTCTTGCCGACGCCGGGCAGCGCGTGCTGCACGGCGACGCCGATCTCCTGCAGCCATTCCGGATCGCCGACGCCCGAGATCTGCAGCAGCTGCGGCGTATTGATCGCCCCGCCCGAAAGGATGACGTCGCGCCGGGCGCGGATGGTCACTGGCGGGCCGCCATCCGGGCGATACTCGATACCGACGGCGCGCTTGCCCTCAAACACGATGCGCTCGGCCAAGGCGCGCTGGATGACGCGCACATTCGGCCGCTGCATGGCCGGGCGCAGATAGGCATCCGCCGGGCTCCAGCGCCGGCCATCCTTCATCATCTGCTGATAAAGAAAGGTGCCTTCCTGGTCGCCGCGATTGTAATCCGGCGTGCGGTGCAGGCCGAGCGCCTCATTGGCCGCGATATAGGCATCGGAGAGCGGATGCGGATCGCGCTGGTCCTGGATGTTGAGCGGCCCTTCGCGGCCGCGCACCGAAGGATCGCCGCCGTCATTGCCGCGCGTCTCGGCCCGCTTGAAATAGGGCAGCACATCGTCCCACGACCAGCCGCGGCAGCCGAGCTGCCCCCACATGTCGTAATCCGCCGCCTGTCCACGCACATAGAGATGCCCGTTGATGGAGCCGGAGCCGCCCAGCACCTTGCCGCGCGGGAAAGGAATGCGGCGATTATCGATATAGGGGCCGGGGGCGGTCTCATACCCCCAGTTCAGCTTCGGGTCGTAGACGGTCTTGTTGAAGCCGGCGGGGATCTTGATGAAGATGTTGCGATCCGGCCCGCCTGCCTCCAGCACCGCGACGCTGTGCTGGCCCGAGGCGCTGAGGCGATAGGCCAGGACGCAGCCCGCGGCGCCGGCACCGACGACCACATAATCGAATTCATCCATCTTTTCGCTCTCCCCGGCGAAACATGCCACGGCAGGGGGGCATCGGCTACCCGGCGACGCGGTCGCGGTACTGCGTCTTCAGCTCAGCCTTCCAGATCTTGCCGGTCGCGGTCATCGGCAGCTTGTCGACGAACTCCACCTGGTCGGGAATCCACCACTTGGCGACCTTGCCTTCGTAGAAGCGCAGGATGCTCTCGGCGCCGGGCGTGCGGCCTTCCTTCGGCACCACCAGCAGCAGCGGCCGTTCATCCCATTTGCTGTGGCGGATGCCGATCACCGCCGCCTGCGCGACATCGGGGTGGCCCAGGATCACGTTCTCCAGCGTGATGGAGCTGATCCACTCGCCGCCCGACTTGATCACATCCTTGGCGCGATCGACGATCTCGATGCAGCCGAGCTCGTCCACCGTGACCACATCGCCGGTGCGGAACCAGCCATCGCCGGTGAAGGCGTCATCGCTGGCGCGGTTGAAATAGGCGCTGGCCACCCAGGGCCCGCGCACTTCCAGCTCGCCGAAAGCGGTGCCGTCATGGGCGATGTCCTGGCCCTTATCGTCGCGCACCCGCATCTCGACGCCGAATAGCGGCCGGCCCTGCTTGCGGGCGTAATCGAGGAAGCGATCCTCATCCCAATCGGCGTTCTGCGGCAGGCGCGCGCCGGTGCTGCCAACCGGGCTCACCTCGGTCATGCCCCAGGCGTGCAGGATCTCGATGCCGTATTCCTTGAGGAAGCCGGCATTGACCGCCGTCGGCAGCGCCGTACCGCCGACCGCGAGGCGCGGCGGGCGGGCGAATTTCCGCGTCGGGTCGGCGCGCAGCCATTGCAGCAGGGCAGACCAGATGGTGGGCACCCCGGCCGAGCCGGTGACGCCTTCCTCCTCGATCAGCTGGAACAGCGAGGCGGGATCGAGCCGCGGCCCTGGCAGCACCATGCTGCAGCCGGCGATGCCCGCCGCATACGGCATGCCCCAGGCGTTCACATGGAACATCGGCACCACCGGCATCACCACATCGACGGCGCGGATGTTGAAGCAATCCGGCTGCACCACCGCCATGGCGTGCAGCAGCGTGGAGCGGTGCGAATAGAGCACACCCTTCGGGTCGCCCGTGGTGCCGGAGGTGTAGCAGAGCGAGGAGGCGGCGCGTTCGTCCAGATCCGGCCAATCGAAGCGCTCCGGCTGGCCGGCGAGCAGGCTTTCATGGTCGATCACCTCGCACCGGGCGCGCAGCGGGCTGTCCGCCGGCAGCTCGGCGGCGGTGCCCAGCACGACCACGGTCTTGAGGCAGGGCGGCAAGCGCTCGGTCAGTCCTTCGGCGACCTTCAGCAGCGTCGCATCGACGAACAGATGCGTGTCCTGGGCATCGGCCAGGATGAAGCCTATCTGTTCGGCGAAAAGCCGCGGATTGACCGTGTGCAGCACGGCACCCATCGAAGAGACGCCGTAATAAACCTCAAGGTGCCGGTGCTCGTTCCAGGCCAGGGTCGCGATGCGCTCCCCCTGGCTGACGCCGCGCTTGGTCAGGGCATGGGCCAACTGCGCGGCGCGGGCCGCGATCTGCGGCCAGGTATGGCGCACACGGCTGCCATCCGGCCGGGCAGAGACGATCTTCGCGCCGAAATGGTTGCGCGCCGCGTGCTCGAGGATCGCCGAGATAAGCAGCGGGCGATCCTGCATCAGACCGAGCATGGGTGTCCTCCCCTCGCGGCGTCGGGCGCCGTTCCGCGGGTACTATGCCACGCTTCCGGCCGGGCGGGGCAAGGGCGGGCTGGGGCATGCTGCGTTCGCATGCGTTCACGCACCCTGCTCGCACGTTTGTTGGGTCGCGGGATTCAGCGTCTACGGCGATTCCGCCTCAACGCATTCCGCTCTAATCCGCCTTGATCTCGGCCTTGCGGATCAGGTCGCCCCACATCTTGGTATCTTCGGCCAGGGTGCGGGCCAGCACGGCGGCATCGCCGGTGGTGATATCGACGCCGCTCTGGGCCATCCGGGCGCGCAGTTCGCGATCCTCGGTCGCCTCGCGCAGCGCCGCGCCCAGCTTCTCCAGCACCGGCGCCGGCGTGCCGGCTGGCGCGAAAAGCCCCTGCCAGAACACAACATCGAAGCCGGGCAGCGTATCGGCCACCGGTGGCAGGTTCGGCAGCAGCGGCGCCCGCTGGGCCGAGGAGACGGCGAGCCCCCGCGTGGCCCGCTCCTCCAGGCTCGGCAGTGCTTCCAGCACCGCCTGGAACATCGCCTGGATGCGCCCGGCCCGCAGGTCGAGCAGCGCCGGCGCGCCGCCCTTGTAGGGCACATGCGTCACCTTGATATCGGCCCGCTGCACGAACAGCGCCTGCGCCAGATGATTGACCGCGCCGGTGCCGGAGGAGCCGAACATCAGCTTTTCCGGATTGGCCTTCGCCCAGGCGATGAGGTCGGCCGTGCTGCGCACCGCCAGCGCGGGATCGACATGCAGCACGAAGGCGGTGCGGAATACCATGCCGATGGGTGCCAGCGCCTGCATCGGCGCATGCGGCGTCAGATTGGGTTGCAGCGACGGGTTGATCGCCAGGGTCGAGGTGCCCATCAACAGCGTGTAGCCATCGGGCCGGGCTTGCGCGACGGCGGTATTGGCGACCGCCGTCGCCGCGCCGGCGCGGTTTTCGACGACCATAGATTGGCCCAGCGCGCGGCCCATCCGCTCCGCCACGGCGCGGGAGGTGACATCCGTCACGCCGCCCGGCGTATAGCCCGACAGCACAGAGATCGGCCGCGCCGGAAAGGCCGGCTGGGCGTACGCCGGCGTGGCGAGCAGGGCAGGCGTGGCGAACAGGGCGCGGCGCGTCAGCGGCATGGCGTGGGTCCTCGGCGGACCAGCCTTGCCAAGCCGGCCGCCCCGGCACAAGCCCTGTCTAGCAGGCTGCGTTCGCATTCGCTCACGCATCCCGCTCTCAGCTTTGTTTGGTCGCGGGATTCAGCGGCTTCGGCGATTCCGCCTCAACGCATCCCGCTCTAGAGCGCCAGCGCCGGCCAGCGTTCGGCGAAGGGCTCGGCGGCTTCCCATTCGGCGGCGAGCGCGCAGAGCAGCCCATCGGCGAAGGCCGGGCCGACCAGCTGGAAGCCGATCGGCAGGCCGGTGCGAGAGGGCGCCGCCGGCAGGGCAAGGCCGGGCAGCCCCGCCAGGTTGGCGAAATTGGTAAAGACCGCATGGCCGCGCGGCCCGACCGGTTGCCCGTCGATATGGGTCGGCGCCGGCGTTTCGGCCGGCCAGGGCAGGGCGGCGGCAGCCGGCGTCATGATGAGGTCCCAGGCCCCGAAGAAGCCCGCCATGCGGCGGCGGAATCCGGCCAGCGCATCGAGCGCGGCAAACAGCCCCCCCGCGCCGAGCGCCCGCCCAGCCGCCGCCATCTCTCGCAGCAACGGCGCCTCCGGCGCGCCGCCGCGCGTCTCCAGCAGCCAGGCGAGACCGGCGGCCGAGATCGGGGCGAAGATTGCGCCGAGTTCCTCGACCGAGAAGGGCGCCTCCCCCTCCTCGACCCGATGGCCGAGTTGGGCGAGCCGCGCCGCCGCCTCGGCACAGCGTTCGGCGATGTCCGGGTCGACCGGATGCGCGCCGAAGCGCGGCAGGTACAGGATGCGCTGGCGCGGCGCGGGTGCCGGTACGGCGAAGACCGGCGCCGCGCGGCTGAGCGGATCGCGCGGATCGGGCGGCGCCAGCAGGCGCAGCAGCGCCACAAGGTCGCCGGCGGTGCGGGCGATCGGGCCGATCTGCTCCAGATCCAGCAGGATCGCCGGCAGCCCGTCGCAGCGCGGCACCCGCCCGGGCGTCGGCTTCAGCCCGAGCAGCCCGGTATGCGAGGCGGGGCGGCGGATCGACCCGCCGCCATCGGTGCCAAGCGCGAGCGGCCCGAGCCCGGCGGCGACGGCAGCGACCGCGCCGCCGGAACTGCCGCCCGGGGTGAGTGCCGGGTTCCACGGATTGCGCGTCGGGCCGAATAGCAGATTGTCGGTATAGCCCTGCAGGGTGAACTCCGGGACATTGGTCTTGCCCAGCAGCACGAGGCCGGCGGCGCGCAGCCGGGCCACCGGCAGCTCGTCGCACGGCGGCACCGTGTCGCGGAACAAGGGGCTGCCCCAGGCGCAGGGCAGGCCGGCCTGGGCGATATTGTCCTTCACGCTGATCGGCACGCCATCGAGCGGCGAGAGCGGTGTGCCGGCGCGCCAACGCACCTCGGACGCCGCGGCCGCCGCGCGGGCGCCTGCGGCGTCCTGCGCGATGAGGGCGTTCAGCGTCGGGTTCAGCCGGGCGATCCGCGCCGCCACCGCCGCCAGCGCCTCCACCGGGGACAACGCGCCGCGGGCGAACAGCCCGGCCAGCGCCTCGGCGGACAGCCGTGCCGGGTCGCTCATGCCGTCATCCCCCTAAGCCGGGCGAGGCCGGCCATGGCTTCGTCCATCATGCGGGCCACGACGGCGCCGGCCGGTTCCACCTGCCCGATCAGCCCGACGCATTGCCCGGCCCAGACATAGCTGGTGTCGAGCTCCCCGGCATCGGTGCCGCGCGCATTCACGCCGCCGGCGATCATCGCAACGATCTCCTCCTGCGGCGCGCCGGCCGTCTCGGCGGCGCGGATCGCCTCGGCATGCCGGCTGCGCAGCACGCGCCCGGGCATACCAAGGCTTTGCTTGATCAACATGGTATCGGCCGGCGCGGCGGCAACCAGCGCCTGTTTGTAGGCGGGATGCGCGCGGGCTTCGGTGGTCGCAACGAAGCGGGTGCCGAGCTCGACGCCCTCCGCGCCCAGGGCCAGGGCGGCGAGCAGCCCCGCCCCGGTGGCGATGCCGCCGGAGGCGAGCACGGGGATCGTCACCGCCGCGACAACGCGCGGGACCATGACCAGCGTGGTCTCATCCGAACGCCCGATATGGCCGCCGCCTTCGAAGCCGACGGTCGCCACCATGTCGGCGCCGGCGGCCTCGGCTTTTTTCGCCAGCTCCGGCCCGGCGGTCAGCACCAGGGTCTTCGCCCCCACCGCCTGGCAGCGCGCGATATAGGGCGCGGGATTGCCGGCGGTCAGCGCAATGACGCGGACGCCTTCCTCCAGCGCCGCCTCAAGCGCAGGCCAGATGTCGCCGCGCCCGATCGGAAAATTCACCGCGAAGGGGTGGTCCGTCAGCGCCCGGCAGCGGCGGATTTCTGCCCGCAGCGCGGCGGCATCGGCCAGCCCGGCGCTGGCGATCTGCCCGAGCCCGCCGGCGTTCGAGACGGCGGCGGCCAGCTCCGCCCCGGCGACGCGGGCGAGACCGCCCTGAATGATGGGGTGACGGATGCCGAGCAGGTGGGTGACGCGGGTGGTGAACATGCAGCCAAGGTGGCGCAGCGCGCTGACCTTGTCATGCCTGCTCTCAGTCCTGCCGGGCGATGCGTTGCACCGCCCGGAGGGTTGGGCGGCCTTACGCCGCCTCGCTATCCGCCCGCTTGGCGTGGCGCTTGCGCTCATGTGGGTCGAGGAAGCGCTTGCGCAGGCGGATCGCCGAGGGGGTCACTTCGACCAGCTCGTCATCCTCCACATAGGCGATCGCCTGCTCCAGGCTCATCCGCCGCGGTGGGGTGAGGAGCAGCGCCTCGTCCTTGCCGGCGGCGCGGATGTTGGTCAGCTTCTTTTCCTTGATCGGATTGACCTCAAGGTCGTTCTCCCGGCTGTGCTCGCCGAGGATCATCCCCTGGTAGACCTTGACCCCGGGATCGACGAAGAGCGCGCCGCGCTCCTGCAGGTAGAACAGCGCGTACTGGATCGCCTCGCCATCCTCGGAGGAGATCAACGAGCCGTTCCGCCGGCCGGGGACCACGCCGGCCCAGGGGCGATAGCCCAGGAACAGGCGGTTCATCAGCCCGGTGCCGCGGGTGTCCGTCATGAACTCCCCATGGTAGCCGATCAGCCCGCGTGAGGGGATTTCGAAGGTGATGCGGGTCTTGCCGCCGCCGGACGGGCGCATGTCCTGCATCTGGCCCTTGCGGATGGAGAGCTTCTCCACCACCACGCCGGAATAGCCATCATCGACATCGACAAGGACTTCCTCGAAGGGCTCCTCGCGCTCCCCGGTTTCCTCGTTCAGCCGGGTCAGCACGCGCGGCCGGCCGATGGTGAGCTCGAAGCCCTCGCGGCGCATCTGCTCGATCAGCACGCCAAGCTGAAGTTCGCCGCGGCCGGCGACCTCGAAGGCATCGACTTCCTCGCTCACCTTCACCTTGATCGCGACATTGCCCTCGGTTTCCTTGAACAGCCGTTCGCGGATTTGCCGCGAGGTGACCTTCTTGCCCTCGCGGCCGCCAAGCGGGCCGTCATTGATGCGGAACGTCATCGCCAGCGTCGGCGGATCGACCGGGATGGCGGGCAGCGGCTCGGTCACCTCGGGGGCGGCGATGGTGTCGGGGATGGTGGCATCGGACAGCCCGGCGATGGCGATGATGTCGCCGGCCTGGACTTCCTCAACCGGCACGCGGTCGAGGCCGGAGAAGGTCATCAGCTTGGTCAGCCGGCCGCTTTCCACCACTGATCCGTCCTGGCGCAGCACGCGCACCGGCATGTTGATCCGCGCCGTGCCCTGTTCGATCCGCCCGGTCAGGATGCGGCCGAGGAAATTATCGGCCTCCAGGATCGAGGCGTTCATCGCGAAGGGCTTGTCGAGATCGACCGTCGGCGCCGGCACATGGCTGAGGATCAGGTCGAACATCGGCGCCAGATCCTTGCGCGCGCCTTCCAGTTCGAGATCCGCCCAGCCCTGCCGGCCGGAGGCAAAGAGCGTCGGGAAATCGAGCTGTTCATCGGTCGCGCCCAGCGCGGCGAACAGGTCGAAAACCTCGTTATGCACCTCGTCCGGGCGGGCGTCCTGGCGGTCCACCTTGTTGATCACAACGATCGGGCGCAGGCCGCGGGCCAGGGCCTTGGTCAGCACGAACTTGGTCTGCGGCAGCGGCCCCTCGGCGGCGTCGCAGAGCACGATCGCACCATCGACCATGGAGAGGATGCGCTCCACCTCGCCGCCGAAATCGGCGTGGCCGGGGGTGTCGACGATGTTGATCTTGACGCCCTTCCACTCAACCGCGGTGGATTTGGCGAGAATGGTGATGCCGCGCTCGCGCTCCAGATCGTTCCGGTCCATCGCGCGTTCGGCGACATGCTGGTTGGCGCGGAAGGCGCCGGCCTGCTTCAGCAGGTTGTCGACCAGCGTGGTCTTGCCGTGGTCGACATGCGCGATGATCGCGACGTTGCGGAGTTCCATGCGGGCTCGTTCCTGCTGGCCGCAACGCAAAAGCGCCGCTCACCGATGGCTAAGGCCATCGGTGGGGGGACTTCGGCAGGCGACATGTTGCGGCGCACCCTTATAAGGTTCGCGCGGGAAAAGCGAGCCTTTTCCGCCCGCCCGGTTTGCCTCAGCGGCCGCCGATCAGCGCCTTCAAATCCGCCTGCGGCCGGGCGCCGACATGGGAGATCACCTCGGCCGCGGCGATTGCGCCCCAGCGCCCGCAGGCGGCCAGATCCAGGCCCCGGGTGAAGGCGGCCAGGAAGCCCGCCGCATAGGCATCGCCCGCCCCGGTCGTATCCACCACCTTGGTCGGCACCGCATCGACCGTCAGCGTGGTATCCCCGGCCACGATCACGCTGCCCTGCTCGCTGCGGGTCAGCGCGGCGAAGGCGACATCGCCGCGCACCAGCTCGACCGCCGCCGCGTAGTCGTCGGTCTCATACAGCGACAGCAGCTCGGTCTCGTTGGCAAACAGGATGTCGGTCTCCTCGCGCACGAATTTGCGGAAGGCATGGCGGTGGCGGTCGACGCAGAAGGCGTCCGACAGGCTCAGCGCGACCTGCCGGCCATGCACATGCGCCAGCCGCGCTGCTTCATAAAACGCCGCCTGTGCGGCCGGCGGGTCGAACAGATAGCCTTCCAAATACACCACCTTGGCACGGGCCACCTCGGTTTCCGCCACATCGGCGGCCGAGAATTCCACGCAGGCGCCAAGGAAAGTGTTCATTGTGCGCTGGGCATCCGGCGTTACCAGGATCAGGCAACGCGCCGTGGGGGCGCGGCCACGCAGCGGGGCGGTCGGGAAATGCACGCCGGCGGCGCGGATGTCATGCGCGAAGACCTGGCCCAGCACATCGTCGGCGACCTTGCCGAGGAAGCCGACCCTTGCGCCGAGTGCGGCGGCGACGGCGCAGGTATTGCCGGCCGAACCACCGGAGCTTTCGATGCCCGGGCCCATGGCGGCATAGAGGCTCTCCGCCTCCTCGGGCCCGACCAGCCGCATGCCGCCCTTGTCGAGACCGCGGGCGTCCAGGAAGTTGTCCTCGGCGCGGGCGAGCACATCGACGATGGCATTGCCGATGCCGAGGATATCGAGGCTTGGCTCGTGCATGGCGGGGTCCCTTGTTTGCGGCGGCGCGCCGGGATAGCCCTCTCGCCGCGCCGCGGCAACCGGCCCGGCCGTGCGGATTTCGCGCCATGCTCGACGCCATCACCCTGACCTTCCGCCAACTTGGCGATCGGGCCTTTCTCTGGCCGCTGCTGGGCGGCCTGCTTGGCGCGCTCGCGGTCTTTTGCGGGCTAGCCGGGCTGGCGGCCTGGGGGCTTGGCGCGCTGGCGGGTGGCACCGGCTGGCTGGCCGGGCTGGTGGCGACGGCCGGCGGGGTTTTGACGCTCGGCCTGGCGATCTGGTTGTTCGTGCCGGTGATGCTGGCGATCTCCGGGCTTTTCGTCGATGTCGTGGCGGCGGCGGTGGAGCGGCGCTTTTATCCCGGGCTGCCGCCGGCCGCGGGGGCCGGGCTGCTGGCCCAAGGCGGCTTCAATCTCTGGCTCGGCCTGAAGGCGGGCCTGGCCTCGCTGCTCGCCCTACCGCTGGCGCTGCTGTTCCCGCCGCTGGGCGCGGTGGCCTTCCTGGTGATCGGCGCCGTCGGGCTGGGCCATGGGTTGTTCGAAGGGGTCGCGCAGCGGCGCATGGGGCTTGCCGCGGCGCGCGCCGCGCGGCGCCAGCAGGAAGGGGCGGTGCTCGGGCTCGGCGGCTTGCTCGCTCTGCTGTCGTTGGTGCCGGGGCTGAACCTGCTGGTGCCGGTGCTGGGCACCGCGGCGATGACGCATCTGCTGCACCGCGCCGGTTAACGATTCTGGCAGAGGCGCGATTTACCAGACCCGCCGCTGTACCCGCGGCAGGTCGCGTGCTAGCCCCGAAGGCTCCGGATCGCGCCGGCCGCCCGGGTGCGAAGACCGGCCTCGCCGCCGCAGGAAAGGGAACATCATGGCCATCTTCGGCCGCAAGAAAGACGATGGGCCGAGCGGCCCTGCCAGCGATGCCGCCACGCCGGGCGCCGCGCCCGGTCGCGACTCCGAGATCGCCGTCCCGCCCATCCGTCCCGCCGTTCCCAAGGATGCGTCCAGCATGAGCATGCCCCCGAAGCCCAGCCCCGCCGCCTCTGGCCTCGGCGCGCCGCCGCGCCCGACCGGCGCGGGTCTGCCAGGCCGCCCGGCGCGCGCTGAGGGCATCGAGCGCCGGACTCTCGTGGTCGGCCGCGGCATCAGCCTGCAGGGCACGGTGGCGGATGCGGAGCGGCTGGAGGTGGAAGGCACGGTCGAGTCGACCATGATCCAGGCAAGCGAACTTTTCGTCGCGCAGAACGGCGTCTTCAAGGGCGAGGTCGAGGTCGAGGACGCGGTGGTCGCCGGCCATTTCGACGGCACCCTGACCGCCCGCAACAGCCTCATCATCAAGACGACCGGCAAGGTGAGCGGTACGGCGCGCAGCCGGCGCCTCTCGGTCGAGGAAGGTGGGCAACTTTCCGGCAAGATGGAAATGCTCTCTGAGGCGCAGGCTTCCGCCCCGTCCAGCCCGCCGCGCAGCATGCCGTCGGCTGAGGTCTGAGGCCGCCGGCCGCGCCTGACGCGCGGCCGGGTCCCTGCCAAGGCGCCGTGCGGGCCGCGCCTCCCGGCCCGGAGACGCGCCCGCGATGCCGCGCTGGGTTTGGATGTTTGGTTTCCTTCTGCTGCTCGGCTGCGCCGGGCGGGAGGAGCGTGGCGCAGAACTCGTCGCCGCCTTCGACAATGGCCTGGCCAGCCTCGGCACCGCGACGGCGCCGCGCGGCGCCTCGCTGCCCGCGGCCGCACCCATCCCACCTCGGCCCGCCGCTGCCGGGCCCGCGTCGGCGCTTCAGCGCGTGGTGGCCGCGACCGGGCCGGCCCCGGCCGGCGCGACCGGGCTGCTTGGCGCCGGACCTGAGGCGCTGCGCCGCTGGCTTGGTGAGCCCGCGCTCCGCCGTCCGGAGGGGGGGGCGGAGGTCTGGCTTTATGCCGGCACGGCCTGCGCCCTCGACCTCGTGCTCTATCAATCTGCCGAGGGGCTGCGGGTGACGCATGCCGCCGCCCGGGCCAGCGGCACGGTGCCACGCACCGAAGCGCAATGCCTGCAGGAATTGGCACCAAGCGGCCGCCCGCGCGGCGGCACGCTGCCGCTGGCGCTGGGGCCAAGCAGCCGCGAAGGCGCCTGATATCAGCGGCCCGCGGCTTTGGCTCGTGCCGAGTGCCGCGCAGTCCACGAAACCGGAGGTTTCCGCCCGGCGCTTGAGGGGCGTCAAAAGCCAATATCAGCGGTCAAAGGATTTGACCGCTGATATAAGAACCGTTTCCAGCCGGGCCGAAGCGCGCCTACCCTGGCGGCCGCAAACACGAAAGCATGAGGCGTTCGCATTCGCTCACGCATCCTGCTCTAACAGTTGTTTGGTCGCGGGATTTGGCGTTTTCGGCGATTCCGCCGCAACACATCCCGCTTGAGGGAGGGGCGGATGCGCGGGCTGCTGGCGCTGGTTCTGTCGGTATTCATCGCCGTGGCCGGCCCGGCCGCCGCTGCCTGGCCGGAAAAGCCGATCACCGTGCTGGTGCCATTCGGCCCGGGCGGTGGCGCCGATATCGCCGCCCGCACCCTTGGGCGCTGGATCGAATCCCGGCTCGGGCAGCCCTTCGTGATCGTCAACCGCCCCGGCGCCGGCGGCGAGATCGGCTTTGCCGCCATCGCCCGTGCCATCCCGGATGGCTACACGATCGGCGTCGTCACCCTGCCGAACCTGGTCACCATCCCGCTAGAGCGGCGGGCCTCCTATGCGGTGGAGCAGATCGCGCCGATCGCCAATCTGGTCGATGACGTGGGCGGTGTCTTCGTCCGCGCCGATAGCCGCTTCCGCAGCCTGGCCGATCTGGTCGCGGCGGCGAAGGCCGCGCCGGGGGCGATCAGCTTCGGCACCACGGGCATCGGCACCTATGCGCATTTCGGCATGTTGGCGCTGGAGCGTCAGGCGGGGATTTCCCTCACCCCCGTTGCCTATGGCGGCACCGCGGCCATGCGCCTGGCGTTGCTGCAGGGGGAGTTGCAGGTCGCTGGCGTCTCGATGACCGATGCGGCGCAGGAAATGGCGCAGGGGCAGGTGCGGGCGCTGGGCCAGATGGCGGCGGCGCGCTGGTCCGGCACCCCCGATGTGCCGACGTTGCGCGAGCAGGGCTTCGATGTCGTGCTGAGTTCCCTGCGCGGGTTCGCCGCGCCGGTCGGCATCCCGCCCGCGATCGTGGCACGGCTCTCGGCGCTGATCGGGGAGGCGGCGGCTGATCCAGCCTTCCAGGCTTTGGCCAAGCAACAGGCGATGCCGCTGGCCTTCTGGGACAGCGCCCGCTTCGCGGCCGAGATCGCCGCCCAACGGGCCCAGTACGGGCGGGTCTGGCAGGAACGTCCCTGGCGGGAGAAGGAATGAGCACGAGTCTTGCATGACCCGCGAGATCCTGCCGGGAGCCATGCCATGACCTTTGCCCGTTTCACCCTGGCCGCCCTGTTGGCGGCCCTGCCACTGGCCGCGCAGGCGCAGCAGAAAGTGCTGCGCATCGCCATGACGGCGTCCGATGTGCCCACCACCACGGGTATGCCGAATAACGGCTTCGAAGGCATGCGCTTCCTGGGCTACCCGGTGTTCGAGCCCTTGGTCGCCTGGGACCACAGCAACCCGAGCCGGCTGTCCGACATCAAGCCCGGGTTGGCGGAGAGCTGGACCCAGGACCCGGCCGATCCGAAGAAATGGGTGTTTCGCCTGCGCCGCGGCATCGCCTTCCATGATGGCGCCGCGTTCAACGCCGATGCGGTGATCTGGAACCTCGATCGGTTCTTCCGCAACGACAGCCCGCAATTCGACCCCGCCGGCAGCGCCATCACGCGGGGCCGGATTCCGGTGCTCGCCAGTTATCGCAAGATCGATGACATGACGGTCGAGATGGAGACCACCCGACCGGTCTCCTACTGGCCCTATCTCACCGCCTATGTCCTGCTGACCTCGCCGCAAAGCTTCGAGGCGGCGGGGCGGGACTGGGGCAAGGTGCCGGCCCTGCCGGCGGCCGGCACCGGCCCGTTCAAGATCTCTCGCTTCGTGCCACGCCAGCAGGTCGAGTTCGTGCGGAACGACGCCTATTGGGGGGAGAAGGCGAAGCTCGATCGCGTCCTGCTGCTGCCGGTGCCGGAGGCCAATAGCCGGCTTGCAGCACTGCGCTCGGGGCAGGTCGATTGGATCGAGGTGCCGCCGCCGGATGCGATCGCCTCGCTGAAAGCCGCGGGCTTCGCCGTGGTGACCGGCAGCTATCCGCATATCTGGCCCTGGGTCTTCGCCGCCGGCCGGCCGGACAGCCCGGTCGCCGACGAAAGGGTCCGCCAGGGGCTGAACTATTGCATCGACCGCGCCGAAATGGTGGCGCTGCTGAACGGCACGGCAGAGCCCGCGGTTGGCTATCTGAAGGCGAATGACCCGAATTTCGGCAGCCCGCAGAATCGCTACGGGCTCGATCCGACGAAGGGCAAGGCGCTGCTCGCGGCGGCTGGTTACGGGCCGCAGAAGCCGCTTTCCTTGAAGATCGGGATTTCCAACAGCGGGTCCGGCCAGATGCTGCCGCTGCCGATGAACGAGTTGCTGCAGGCGCAGCTGCTGCAGCATTGCGGCGTGAAGATCAGCTTCGATGTGGTCGAGTGGAACACGCTCCTCGCTGGGCTGCGCTACGAACCGGGGCAGCCGCAATGGCTGGGCGCTGACGCGCTCAATATCAGCCTGCATTCCTCTGATCCCTCGGCGATGGGTCGCTGGTTCTTCTCGCCGAACTTCACGCCGAAAGGCTCGAATGCCGGGCACTGGAAGGACGCGGCGTTCGATGCCGCCTTCACGGCGCTGGAGACCGAGACGGACGCGGCCAAGCGCGACGCGCTGACCCGCACCGCGCAGGCCCGCCTGGTCGATGGCGCGCCCTGGCTCTGGGTGGTGCACGACCTCAATCCACGGGCGATGAGCAAGCGGGTCACCGGCTTCGTCAGCCCGCAGAGCTGGTTCATCGATCTCAGCCGCGTCGATCTGCAATAGCCGCCCGCGCGGCCGGGCTCTTCGTTATGGGAGTTGTCAGATGAGAAATACCCTTCGTACCGGTGCCGTCGCGCTCGCGGCCCTGTTCGCCGCCGCGCCGGCGCTGGCGCAGCAGAAAGTGCTGCGCATCGCGATGACCGCCGCCGATGTCCCGACCACCACCGGCGCGCCCAACAACGGCTTCGAGGGCGTCCGCTTTCTTGGCTATCCGGCCTATGAGGGGCTGGTGCTCTGGGATCTCAGCCGCGCCGACCGGCCGGCGACGCTGCGCCCCGGCCTGGCCGAAAGCTGGTCGCAAGACCCGGCCGATCCGCAGACCTGGATCTTCAAGCTGCGTCCCGGGGTGAAGTTCCATGACGGCACGGCGCTGAATGCCGATGCGGTGATCTGGAATCTCGACCGGCATTTCCGCAATGACAGCCCGCAATTCGACCCCGCGGGGGCCGGCGCGTCCAAGGCGCGGGTGCCGATCATGGCCGGCTATCGCAAGATCGACGACATGACGGTGGCGCTGACCACCAGCCGCGTCGCCAGCTATTTCCCCTACATGATCACCTATGTGCTGTTCGTCAGCCCGCAGAGCTTTGAGCAGGCGGGGCGGGATTGGGGCAAGGTGGCGCTGACCCCACCGGCCGGGACCGGGCCGTTCAAGCTCTCGAAATTCACCCCGCGCGTCTCGGCGGAGCTGTCGAAGAACGAGGGCTATTGGGACGCGACGCGAGTGCCGAAGCTTGATCGTGTGCTGCTATTGCCGATTCCGGAGGCGAATAGCCGGCTGGCCGCGCTGCGCTCCGGCCAGGTGGATTGGATCGAGGTGCCGCCGCCGGATGCCATCCCCTCGCTCAAGCAGGCGGGCTTCAGCGTGGTGACCAATTCCTACCCGCATGTCTGGCCGTGGTTCTTCCAGACCGGCGGCAATGCGACGCCGTTCAAGGATGTGCGGGTCCGCCAGGGGCTGAACTACTGCGTCGATCGCGCCGGCCTGGTGCAGTTGCTGAACGGCACCGCCGAGCCAAGCGTCGGCTGGCTGAAGCCGGGCGATCCGAATTTCGGCACGCCCGAACAGCGCTATGCGTTCGATCCGGCGAAGGGCAAGGCGCTGCTCGCCGCCGCCGGCTTCGGGCCGCAGAACCCGCTGAAGTTCAAGGTCATGATCTCGGCCTCCGGGTCCGGCCAGATGCTGCCGCTGCCGATGAACGAGTACATGCAGCAGAACCTGAAGGAGGCCTGCGGCGTCGAGGTCGGCTTCGAGGTGACCGAGTGGAACACGCTGCTGACCGCGGTCCGCAGTGGGCCGGAAGCGCCGATCCTGAGCGGCTCCACCGCGGTCAACCCGTCCTCGCCCTCCTCGGACCCCTCGGTCGCCGCGCGGTATTTCCTGCAGGCCTTCGTGCCGCCGAACGGCTTCAACTGGGCGCAATGGAACGATCCGGCCTTCGAGGCGGCGTTTCTCCAGCTGGAAAACGCCCGCGATGAGGCCGCCTTCAACGCGGCCTACGCCAAGGCGCATGCCCGGCTCGTCGATAACCCGCCCTGGCTCTACATCGTGCACGACCTGAACCCACGGGCGATGTCGCGGCGGGTGAAGGGCTTTGTCTCGGCGCAGTCCTGGTTCCAGGACCTGGTGACCGTCGATCTGCAATAAGCGCGCGCTGCGCAGCCCCCGTCAGACCCGCCGCATTTCGGTGCGGCGGGTTTTTCATTTTCGGGAAACATCTGACCGGGTTTTCCACAGAAAATCGCAACTCCCAGGCACGCCATAGCTTGTGGTCGATGAGGCGTGTCGCCTACCGTATCTTGTGGGTCGCAAGATATGGTAGTCAGCGACAGGGGGATACCACATGGATTGGACGGCGCAGGCGATCGAGCAACTGAGGACGCTTTGGGCGGAAGGTCATTCCACCGCCGAGATCGGTCGCCGTATGGGCGTCTCGAAGAACGCCATCGTCGGCAAGGCGCATCGGCTCAATCTCTCGGCGCGCCCCAGCCCAATCCGCCGCGATCCGGCAGCGCAAGCCCGGGCCGCGCAGCGGACCCTGCAGCCGCGCCGCCCGCCCCAGTTGCCGGTCTTCCGGATGCCGGCGAGCCAGCCCGCCCTGGCGCCGCGGCGGGTCGAGCCCGCTTCGGCCCCCCGCCCGGTGGTCGCCCCGCCGGCGCCGGTCGCCCAGGCCGCTGTCGTCCGTTCCTTCCCCCGCTCCAGCAACCGGTCCTGCTGCTGGCCGCTCGGTGAGCCGGGCACGCCCGGCTTCCACTTCTGCGGCGGCGAGTCGATCTTCGGTAAGCCCTATTGCGCCGAGCACGCGGCGATCGCCTATGTTCGGGTGCGCGACCGGCGCGAGGATGCGGCCTGAGCGGATAGTACCAGCGGTAAACCCTTTGACCGCTGGCATTCGCTTTTGCTGGCCCTCATGCGCCGGGCGGAACCTGCGGTTTCCTGAAGTGCGCGGCATTGGCCGCGGCGCCCATTTGGGCGCAGGGCACGATTTGAAGCCTCGTGCCTTTGGTATATTCCCACCGGCCACGGATTTGATCGTGGGTAGCCGCGCCCGTCGCATGTCGGTGCAGGGCTGATCTGCGCCGACATCGCTTGTGTCTTGCGCTTCACACCCCAAGCTAGGTGCCATGAAAGGTCGGTTCGCGGGCGTCGCCTTCCAGCTCGCGGCGCTCGCGGTTTTTGTCTGCATGGACACGATGCTCAAGCTGCTCACCGCGCGCTATGCGGTGCCGCAGCTGATGTGGGCGCGTTTCCTGTTCGGGCTGATCGCGGCGGCCGTTGCCATTCGCCTCGTCGCCGGTCGCTTTCCCTGGCGCTCGCATGCGCCGGTGCTCCAGGCCGTCCGCTCGCTGCTGCTTGCGGCCAGCAATCTGCTGTTCTCCACCGCGCTGGCGCATCTGCCGCTGACCGACTGCACGGCGATCGGCTTTGCTTCACCGCTATTCACCGTGGCGCTGGCGGCGGTCTGGTTGCGGGAACATGTGGGTCCGCGGCGCTGGTTGGGCGTGGCGATCGGGTTTGTCGGTGTGCTGATTGCCTTGCGGCCGCCCTTCCTCACCGGGGGGGCGCCGATGCATTGGGCGGCGCTGCTACCGCTTGGGACGGCAGCGATGTTCGCGGTCTACCAGATCCTCACGCGCAAACTGGCCACGATCGACGATCCCCGCACGACCATTCTGCATACGAACTTTGCCGGCGCGTTGGTCGCTTCGGCCCTGCAACCGATGGTCTGGCTGGCGCCGAGCGGGACTGATTGGGTCATGCTGATCGCCCTCGGCCTGCTGGGCGCGGTCGGGCATGGGCTGCTGGTGCTGGCCTATGCCCGGGCCCCGGCGAGCCTGCTGGCGCCGATGTCCTATACCCAGTTGATCTGGGCGGCCCTGGCGGGCGTGCTGGTCTTCGGGGATTGGCCGGACGGCATGACCCTGGTGGGGGCGGTGGTGATCGCCCTCGGGGGGCTGCTGGTGGCGATCCCGGATCGGCGCAGCCGGGCGGGCGCAGGGACGCGTTAACCCCCTGGCCAGTTTCGGCCGCACGCGGTACTACCTGAGCCATGACGGAGCTGCTTCAGGAAGCCCGGATAGGCCATCCGCGCGCCGCGCTCGATGCCGCTTCGGTGCGGGACGCCTATCGCCGCTGGGCGGGCGTCTATGACGAGGTATTCGGCGCTGTCTCTGGCGCCGGCCGGCGACGTGCGGTCGCCGCCGTCAATGCCTTGCCGGGGATGCGGGTGCTGGAAGTCGGCGTCGGCACCGGCCTCGCCCTGCCCCATTACGATCCGCGCAAGCGGGTCACCGGCATCGACCTCTCGCGCGACATGTTGCGGCATGCCCAGACCCGGATTCGGGACCAGCGGCTGCGCAACGTCACCGGGCTTGCCGAAATGGACGCCGAGCACATGGCCTTCGCCGATGGCAGCTTCGATATCGCGGTGGCGATGTTCACGGCGACCGTGGTGCCGGATGCACGGCAGCTCTACCGGGAGATGCGGCGGGTGGTCAGGCCGGGCGGCGAGCTGCTTTTTGTCAATCACTTCGCGGCCGAGCGCGGCCTGCGCTGGTGGGCGGAACGGACGCTGGCGCCGCTGTCGCGCGTCCTCGGCTGGCATCCGGATTTCGCGCTGGGCGATCTGCTGGAAAATGTCAGCGCGGCGACGGTGATCGATCCCTGCCCGCCGTTTGGCCTCTTTACCCTGGTCCGGGTGCCGAACGTCGCCTGACCCAAGGGCTGGGCCGGCCGGCTTTACGGCGTGGCGCGGCCGACATGCGCGCCGGCATTGGCCAGCGCCCCCGCCCGATCGGCGTCCTCAAGGCTGCGGAAGAAGCTGTAGCTGATGGTGATGGTGCGGATGTCCCGCGTCGCCGGGTCGGCGGCCAGTTTCGGATCGACCCAGAAGGCCAGTGGCATATCGATGTCCTGGCCAGGCGCCAGGGTCTGTTGTTCGAAACAGAAGCAGGCGGTCTTGTGGAAATAGCGCCCGACGATGGCCGGGGTGACGTTATAGGCAGCGACCCCCGTGACCGGCCGATCGGCCAGGTTGCGGGCCACATAGAAGGCCACCCCCTCCTCTCCGAGGTGCAGGGTGAGCGACCGCTGCGCGGGGGCGAAATGCCAGGGCAGGCCCTGGCTGACATTGGCATTGAAGCGGATGGTGATCGGTTGGGCGGTGGCGCCGGGGGCGGGGCCGCCATCGACCATCACCGTCCCGCCGAAGCCGGTCACCTGACAGAACAGGCGATAGAGCGGGACCGAGGCATAGGCGAGGCCGACCATCCCGAGGGCGATCCCTGCGATCCCGGTGGCCAGCCGCCGGTTCTTTTGCCGGAGCGACGGGGCGTTCATCCGGGCGTCATCCGGGCCGTGGAGATCATGAAGAACAGCACCACCAGCAGCACCAATACCACCAGCACGGCCCAGTTCTTCTGCCGGCGGCGGCGATCGAAGGCCGCCCGCTCCTCCGGCGTCATCGCAATGGTCTCGAGCGTCATGCGAGGATCAGGTGGTCAATCGCCAGCGCGATGAACAGGAGGCCAAGGTAGGACAGCGAATAGCGGAAGCACTTCTTGGCCGGGGCATCGTTGGTCAGGCTGCGGCCTTGGGCATCCTGACGGTCGCGATAGACGGCGATGGACTGGCGCAGGAACTCCGCCCCCAGCAGCACCGCCGCGCCGGCGTAGATCCAGCCGGCGAAGCCCAGCAGCCAGGGCGCCAGCGTCAGCGGCAGCAGCGCCAGGGTGTAGATCAGGACCTGCTTGCGCGTTTCCTTCGCGCCATGGGTGACGGGCAGCATGGGCACGCCGACCCGCTCGTAATCGGCGTGGGCGAATAGGCTCAGCGCCCAGAAGTGCGGCGGGGTCCAGAAGAAGATGATGGCAAAGAGGATCAGCGGCTCCAGCGTCACATTACCGGTCACCGCGGCCCAGCCGATCACCGGTGGGAAGGCGCCCGCGGCGCCGCCGATGACGATGTTCTGGCTGGTCCGGCGCTTCAGCCAGGCGGTGTAGATAAAGACATAAAAGCCGATCGAAAGCGCCAGGATACCGGCCGCCACCCAGTTGGTGGCCAGCCCCATGATCAGCACCGAGGCAAAGCTCAGCGCCACGCCGTAGGCGAGCGCCCCGCCCGGGGCGATCCGTCCGGCCGGGATCGGCCGCTTCGCCGTGCGCTTCATGCGCGCGTCGATATCGCGGTCGTACCACATGTTGATGGCACCCGCCGCACCGGCGCCGAGCGCGATGCAAAGCACGGCGGTCAGCACCAGGACCGGGTGCAGCCGCCCGGGGGCCACCAGCAGGCCGCAAACGCCGGTCAGGACGACGAGCGAAATCACCCGCGGTTTCAGCAGGTCGACCCAGTCGCGGACTTCGGACAGGTCGGGGCCGATCTCGGCGGTGCTGGTCTCGCTCACGGTACAGGTCCTGAAATGGCTGGGACGCCAACGCCGGCGGCGTGGCGTCCCGGTTTCTGGTCGGTGCCGGGGATCAACGGATCCGCGGCAGTTCCTCAAAGGTGTGGAACGGCGGCGGGCTGCTGACCTGCCATTCCAGCGTGGTCGCCCCCGGGCCCCAGTAGTTGGCGCCGACGCGCTCACCAGAGGTGAAGGTCCGGTAGACCACGTAGAGGAACACCAGGACCGAGGCCGCCGAGAGGTAAGAGCCGAGGGAGGAGATCATGTTCCAGCCCCAGAAGGCATCCGGGTAATCCGGGTAGCGACGCGGCATGCCCTGCGCGCCCAGGAAGTGCTGCGGGAAGAAGGTGATGTTGGCGCCCGCGAAGAACAGCCAGAAATGCACCTTGCCCCAGAACTCCGGGTACTGCCGGCCGCTCATCTTGCCGATCCAGTAGTACCAGCCGGCGAAGATCGAGAAGACGGCGCCGAGCGAGAGCACGTAGTGGAAGTGCGCAACGACGTAGTAGGTGTTGTGCAGCACCACATCGGCGCCGGCATTGGCCAGCTTCACGCCGGTGACGCCGCCGATGGTGAACAGCGCGATGAAGCCGATGGCGAACAGCATCGGCGTGCGGAGCTCGATCGAACCGCCCCACATGGTGGCGATCCAGGAGAAGATCTTGATGCCGGTCGGCACCGCGATGACCATGGTCGCCGCCATGAAGTAGGCGCGCGTGTCGACATCCATGCCCGAAGTGTACATGTGGTGCGCCCAGACCACGAAGCCCACCACGCCGATCGCCACCATCGCATAGGCCATCCCGAGATAGCCGAAGACCGGCTTGCGCGAGAAGGTCGAGATGATGTGGCTGACGATGCCGAAGCCCGGCAGGATCATGATGTAGACTTCGGGGTGGCCGAAGAACCAGAACAGGTGCTGGAACAGCACCGGATCGCCGCCGCCCTCGGGCCGGAAGAACGCGGTGCCGAAGTTGCGGTCGGTGATCAGCATGGTGATGACACCCGCCAGCACCGGCACGGCCAGCAGCAGCAGGAAGGCGGTGACCAGCATCGACCAGACAAATAGCGGCATCTTGTGCAGGGTCATCCCCGGCGCGCGCATATTCAGGATGGTAGTGATGAAATTGGCCGCCCCCATGATCGAGCTGGCGCCCGCGAGGTGCAGGCTGAACAGGGCCATATCCATCGCCGGGCTGGGATGGAACTGGCTGTCCGACAGCGGGGTATAGATCGTCCAGCCCGCGCCGGGCCCCTCACCCACGAAGGCCGAGGCGCCGAGCAGCAGGAAGGCGGGCACCAGCAGCCAGAAGCTGATATTGTTCATGCGCGGGAAGGCCATGTCCGGCGCACCGATCATGATCGGCACGAACCAGTTGCCGAACCCGCCGATCAAGGCCGGCATGACCACGAAGAACACCATGATCAGCCCGTGTGCGCTGACGATGCTGTTCCAGGTCTGGCCATCGGCAAAGTACTGCATGCCGGGGTTCTGCAGTTCCATGCGCATCAGGACCGACAGCCCGCCGCCGATGATCCCGGCGATGACCGAGAACACCAGGTACAGCGTACCGATGTCCTTGTGGTTCGTGCTGAAGAACCAGCGCTGGAAGAAGGGGGGCGCGTGGTCGTGATGATCGTCGTGATGATGGGTATCGGTCGCGGTCGCCATATCTTTGCGCCTTGTTCGATCGGTTACCGCGGCAGCGCCGCGAGTTGCTGAATGGCAGCGGGCGCAGCGGCGACCGCGGCCGGCGTGCCGTCGGCACGCGCGTATTTCTTCTTCGCCTGCTCAACCCAGGTCTTGAACTCCTCGGCCGGGACGGCGCGGACCTCGATCGGCATGAACCAATGGTTGGTGCCGCAGATCTGGTTGCACTGCCCGTAGAAGACTCCGACCCGATCAGCCTTGAACCAGGTCTCCAACGCGCGCCCTGGAATCGTGTATTTCTGCACGCCGAGCGCGGGCACGAAAAAGCTGTGGATCACATCCTGCCCGACGGCCATGACCCGCACGGTTGCTCCCACCGGGATCACCAGCGGCTCATCGACCGACAGGTTCCGCACCTGCCCCGGCTTCAGGTCAGCGGTCGGGATCGGCCGGCTGTCGTAGGCGAAATCACCGTGATCGGGGTAGCTGTAGTGCCAGTACCACTGCCGTCCCTGGACGTTGATGGTCAGATCGGCGTCCCGCGCCCGGTCCTGATAATAGATCAGCCGGAAGGACGGGATCGCGATAACCAGCAGGATCAGGACCGGCACCACCGTCCAGGCCACTTCCAAGATGGTGTTGTGGCTGGTGCTCGAAGGGTTCGGATTGGCCCGGGCGCTGAACTTCACCATCACGAAGCCCAGCAGCCCGAGCACGAAGACGGCAATGGGGATGATGATCCAGAGCACCAGATCATTGAAGTGATGGATCGCTTCCTTCACCGGCCCGGCCGACGGCTGCAGGCCGATGCCCCAGGGGGTCGGCTGCCCGACCAACTCCTCGGCCAGGGTCGGGCCCAGGCCGACCAGCAGAAAAAGGCCGGCGAGCCAGAGCTTCCATGCCAGGGTATGCCGCAGAACGCTCACGAATCCCATCCCGTATCCCCGCCCGCCGCGTTGGCGGATTGCACCGCGAACTTGCCGCCCCGAACCGAACGGCCAGGGCGGCCTGCCGCGCGCGAACCATAAGCGCGCTTTGCCGCAGCGCACAAGGCCGCCATTCCCGGAAAGCGCAATCGGATCTCTCGCTCTAGAAAGTAGAGGGTCTAGAGCACCTTAACAGAGGTTTGATGGATCACGCCGTGACCCATCGGACCGCAGGCTGCTCCAGCCGCCGGTCTCGGCCGCCGCATCCCATTCCGCCACGCGGTCGACCCGGTCGGACCGCATCGACCGGACATGCTGGTCTTACCGACCGCGCTGATCCGCCTGCACCAGCCGGGCTGCACCAGGCGGCCCTTCCCCGCCCGTATCGCGGCCGCCCCCGCTTCTCCGCACAGGCTCGCGCTTTGATCGATTTCCGGCAAACCTGCCTTGACGGGCTGCCCAGACTGCCACAGGTGGCAGGACAACCCGCTGATGTTGAGGGAACCTTTGAGCAGTTGAAGACCTGTTCAGGCATCGCCTGCGACGCTCCATGCTGAACCCCGCCGACCCACCGCCGCCGCCGGCCACGGTCAGCCTGCCGGAGATGCATCGCAGCGTCAGCGTCCCGGGCGCCGGCAGCACCTGGCGGCGGCTGCTGGCCTTCATCGGGCCGGGCTATCTGGTCGCGGTTGGCTACATGGACCCCGGCAATTGGGCCACCGCGCTGGCCGGTGGCTCGGCCTTCGGATACACGCTGCTATCGGTGGCGCTCGCCTCCTCGCTCATGGCGATGCTGTTGCAGGCGCTGTGTGCCCGGATCGGCATCGCCACCGGCCGCGACCTCGCCCAGCTGTGCCGGGAGCGCTTTCCCCGACCGGTCAACCTCGGCCTCTGGTTCCTGGCCGAGGTGGCGATCTGCGCCACCGATCTCGCCGAACTGATCGGCACGGCGATCGCGCTGCAGTTGCTGTTCGGGATTCCCTTGCTGGCCGGGGTCGCGCTGACCGCGCTCGATGCCCTGCTGATCCTCTGGCTCCAGCACCGCGGCGTGCGGTGGCTGGAAGCCCTGGTCGCTGGTATGATTGTTCTGGTGTTCGGCTGTTTTGCCGTCCAGCTCGCCCTGGCCCAGCCGGTCTGGGGCGAGGTCCTGGCCGGCTATCTGCCGCAGGCCTCGATCGTCCTGGATGACGCGCAGCTCTACATCGCCATCGGCATCCTCGGCGCCACGGTGATGCCGCACAATCTCTACCTGCATACCGCCGTCGTGCAGTCCCGCGCAGTGGCCGACACGCTTCCTGCGAAGCGGGAGGCGATCCGCTTCGCCGGCATCGACAGCACGGTCGCCCTCTGCCTCGCGCTCCTCGTCAACTCGGCCATCCTGATCACCGCCGCCGCCGTCTTTCATGCCGGCGGCCGTACCGAGGTCGCGGAAATCCAGGACGCCTACGCGCTGCTCGCGCCCATGGTCGGCACCGCGCTGGCGGCGACTCTCTTCGCCCTCGCGCTGCTGGTCTGCGGGCTGAACGCGACCGTCACCGCCACCCTGGCCGGTCAGGTGGTCATGGAGGGGTTCCTCGGCCTGCGGCTGCCGCCCGCGTTGCGCCGGCTGCTGACCCGCGGGATCGCCATCGTGCCGGCGATCCTCGTCACCTGGCTCTATGGCGCGTCCGGGACGGCCCAGCTGTTGATCCTGAGCCAGGTGATCTTGTGCTTGCAGCTGCCCTTCGCGGTGGTCCCGCTGATGCTGGTTGCCAGCGACCGGGGGCGGCTCGGGGCGCTTACCGCTCCCGGCTGGCAGTTGGCGCTGGGCTGGGCGGCGGCGGGGCTGATCATCCTGCTGAACCTCAAGCTCCTCCTCGACGCCCTGTTCGGGTGACCCCGCACCGCGGTTGACCGTCACCGCCCGATGGCGCGAGATCGTCCCGATGCGCCGGCTGCTGCCCCTGCTGTTTTGCCTGCTGCTGCCCGCCCCTGCGGCGGCTGGTGCGGCGGAGCGGCCGGCCCCCACCGTCGATCCCTGGGCGGCTTGCCGGACCGCCATCGCCGCCGCCGAGCCTGGCTCCGGCCTGCCCCCCGGCCTGCTGCTGGCCATCGCCCTGGTCGAGACCGGCCGCGCCATGCCGGGCGCCGGGCGGCTGGAGCCCTGGCCCTGGGCGCTGAACGTCGAGGGCGAGGGCCGCACCCTGGCCAGCCGGGCTGCCGCCATCGCCGAGGCGCGGGCGCTGCTCAGCGCCGGCCGGCGGTCCATCGATATCGGCTGCATGCAGATCAATCTGCTGCACCATCCGGAGGCCTTCGCCAGCCTGGAGGAAGGTTTCGAGCCCGCCACCAATATCCGCTACGCCGCCGGCTTCCTGCGTCGCCTCTATGCCCGCCACGGGGCCTGGGAAGCCGCTATCGCCGCCTATCACTCGGCCGATCCGGCGCGCGGCGGCGCGTATCACCGCAAGGTCGCGCTCGCCCGGCTGGGCAGCGCCTGGACGGTCGGCGGCGTGGTGCCGCTGCACCCCTCCGCGGCGCTCGACGGGCTCTGCGCCCCGGGGTTCCGCCCCGCCTTGCGGTTCCAGCCACCGCAGCGCCGCCCCCGCCTGACCTGCGCCCGCACCTAGAGAAAGAAACCCGTTCCGGTGGAATCATCTGAACGGGTTTCTTCCTTCAGACAGCGCGCGTTCTGACGGAGACAGCTGGGCGCGGGCTGCCCTACCGATGGCTGGTCGGGCCGTGACGCCTTGGATCGCCGGCCGGGCCGGCGCATATGTCCGCCAATATGACCCCCTTCCGCAAGATGCATGGCCTGGGCAATGATTTCGTCGTGCTCGACGCCCGCGGCGCTGCCCTGCCGATCACGCCGCGCCGCGCCGCGGCGATCGCGGATCGCCGGCTCGGCGTCGGCTGCGATCAGATCATCATCCTGGAGCCAGCGGCCGAGGGCGCCGATGTCTTCATGCGCATCCGCAACCCGGACGGCTCGGAAGCCGGGGCCTGCGGCAATGCGACCCGCTGCGTCGCCGCGCTGGTCGCGGAGGCGTTGGGCCGCGACGCGCTGGTGGTGCGGACCATCGCCGGGGATCTGCCGGTGGAACGCCGGCCCGGCGATCTCTGGTGCGCTGATATGGGCCCGGCCCGGCTGGACTGGCGGGATGTGCCGCTGGCCCGGGCGATGGACACGCTGCACCTGCCGCTCGGCCAGGACGGCGTCGCCGATCCGGCCGCTTGTTCCATGGGCAATCCGCACGCCACCTTCTTCGTGCCCGATCTGGACCGGGTGCCGGTCACCACCCTGGGCCCGGGCTTCGAACAGGACCCCATCTTCCCGGACCGCGCCAATATCGGCTTCGCCCAGATCCTCTCGCCCGAACATATCCGGCTGGAGGTCTGGGAACGCGGCGCCGGCCGGACGCTGGCCTGTGGTTCCGGCGCCTGCGCCACCATCGTGAACGCAGCCCGGCGCGGGCTGACCGGGCGACACGCCACCGTCTCCCTGCCCGGCGGCGACCTGCGGATGGAATGGCGCGCCGATGGCCATGTGCTGATGACCGGCCCGGTCGCCACGGCCTTCACCGGCGCGCTCGATCTGGCGGCGCTGCCGGCATGAGCATCGAACTCCTGACCTTCGGCTGCCGGCTGAACACCTATGAGTCCGAGGCGATGCGCGACCTAGCCGGCAAGGCCGGCGAGCGGGACGTGCTGGTGGTGAATACCTGCGCGGTGACGGCGGAGGCGGAGCGGCAAGCCCGCCAGGCGATCCGGCGCGCGGCGCGGGAGAGGCCGGACCTGCGGATCATCGTCACCGGCTGCGCCGCACAGATCGCGCCGGCGGCCTGGGGCGCGCTGCCCGGCGTCGCCCGCGTCATCGGCAATGCCGACAAGCTGAAGCCGGAGGCCTGGGGCGCCGGGGCGGCGCTGCCGGTCACCGACATCATGACGGCGCGGGAGACGGCGGCGCATCTGGTGACGGAGTTCGCCGGCCGCGCCCGCGCCTTCGTGCAGGTGCAGCAGGGCTGCGATCACCGCTGCACCTTCTGCGTCATCCCCTTCGGCCGTGGTCCGTCGCGCAGCGTGCCGATCGGCGCCATCGTCGAGCAGGCCCGCGCCCTGGTGGCGAACGGCTACCGCGAGCTGGTGCTGACCGGCGTCGACATCACCAGCTATGGCGCGGATCTGCCAGGGCAGCCCAGCCTCGGGCAGATGGTGCGCCGGCTGCTCGCGCTGGTGCCGGAGCTGGGGCGCCTGCGGCTTTCCTCGCTCGACCCGGTCGAGGTCGATGCCGATCTCTGGGCGCTGATCGAGAGCGAGGCGCGGCTGCTGCCGCATCTGCACCTTTCGCTGCAGCACGGGCATGACCTGATCCTGAAGCGCATGAAGCGCCGGCACAGCCGGGCGGATGCGCTGGCCTTCGCACGGCGGGCGCGGGCGACGCGGCCGGATATCGTCTTCGGCGCCGACCTGATCGCCGGCTTCCCGACCGAGACCGAGGCGGAGGCGGCGGCGACGCTGTCCCTGATCGAGGAAATGGGCCTGACCTTCCTGCATGTCTTTCCCTATTCCGCGCGTCCGGACACCCCGGCCGCGCGCATGCCGCAGGTGCCGGCCCCGGAGCGGCGTGCCCGCGCGGCGACACTGCGCGCGGCCGGGGAGGCGGCGGCGGCCCGCTTCTACCGCAGCCGCCTCGGCGCCGAGGAAGACGTGCTGTTTGAGCGCCCGGATCGCGGCCACACCGCGCATTTCGCCCCGATCCGCCTGGCGGCGGGAGAGGCGGTGCCGGGGACGCTTCAGCGACTGCGCGTCATCGGCGTGGCGGCGCATGGCCTGTTGGCGGAGGCCGCCTGATGGCGCTGCGCGATTGGGTCACCCGGCTGCGCGGCAAGGAGGCGCCGCCCGCGGCAGCGCCTGAAGCCACACCGGAGCCGCCCGCATCGCCGGCCGCCGAGGCGCCCCCGCCAGCGCCTGTGCTCGCCGACCCGCCGGCCCCGCCTGCGCTCGCCGCGCCGGCGCCCCCTGAGGCAGCGCCGGCCGCCGAAGCCGGTCGCGGTGGCTGGCTGTCCCGCCTCAAGGCCGGGTTGTCGCGCTCCACGACGAAGCTCACCGCAAGCGTCTCGGCGATCTTCACGAAGCGCCGGCTGGACGAGGCGGCGCTGGAGGAGTTGGAGGAGACGCTGATCGCCGCCGATCTTGGCGTCGCCGCCTCCGCCCGGATTGTCGAGGGCTTCCGCAAGACGCGCTTCGGGCGCGAGGTAACGGACGCCGAAGTGAAGGAAGCGCTGGCCGAGGAGATCGCCGGCATCCTCGCCCCGGTCGCGCGGCCGATGCCGATCGATCCCGCGCATGCCCCGCATGTGGTGCTGGTGGTCGGCGTGAACGGCACCGGCAAGACCACCACCATCGCCAAGCTGGGGCAGCAGTATCGCGAGCAGGGCCTGCGCTGCGCCTTCGTCGCGGGCGATACCTTCCGCGCCGCGGCGGTGGAACAGTTGCAGATCTGGGGCGAACGCACCGGCGCGCGGGTGCATGTGCCAGCCAAGCCCGGGGCAGATGCCGCCGGTCTCGCCTTCGATGCGCTGGGCGCGGCGAAGGCCGATGGCACAGAGGTGCTGCTGGTCGATACCGCCGGGCGGCTGCACAACAAGACCGCGCTGATGGACGAGCTGCGCAAGATCGTGCGGATCATCAAGCGGGTGGATGCAACGGCGCCGCATTCCGTGCTGCTGGTGCTCGACGCCACCACCGGCCAGAACGCCATCCAGCAGGCCAAAGTCTTCGGCGAGATGGTCGATGTGACCGGCCTCGCGGTCACCAAGCTCGACGGCTCGGCCAAGGGCGGTGTGGTGGTGGCGCTGGCGCAGGAATTCGGCCTGCCGGTGCATTTCGTCGGGGTGGGCGAGCAGGCCGGCGATCTGCGCCCCTTCTCCGCCGCCGATTTCGCGCTGGGCCTGGTGGGGCTGGACTAGGGCAGGTGCGGGTGCTGCCATGCCGGCCAAGAATTAGGGGAGGCGGCGATGGAACTGGTCAATCCGGTCAAGGCGAAACTCGCGGCGGGCGGCGTGGCGCTCGGCCTCGGCGTGCGCATGTCGCGTTCGGCGGAGATCGCCCGCATCGCCCGCGCCACCGGGCACGATTTCCTCTTCATCGATGTCCAGCACAGCCTGTTCAACCTGGAGACCATCGGCCACATCGCCCAGACCGCTTTCGCGCTGGGCATCGCGCCGCTGGCGCGCGTGCGCTCCGTGCGCGATCCGGACGTGCAGGCGCTGCTGGATAACGGCGTCACCGGCATCGTCTTCCCCGATGTGAAT
>CAITYE010000163.1 GCA_903896535.1 uncultured Paracraurococcus sp. | reverse complement strand
GGACATCGTCCGGCGGGCGGCCACGGCGGGGGCGGCGGAAGGACATGCCGCAATCCATCCGCGCCAGAAAGCCGCCGAGGATGTTCCATTCCCCCTCCGTCAACGGCGCCCAGGGGCGGGGGGTGGTGTAGGGGGAGTTGGGGTCGAGGGGGAGGCGGTGGATGGGGAGAGCGGGGGGCATGGCGGGGCGTCCGTAGAGCCCTGGTCCTATACAAGGTTTTTATTCTTATGTCGAGGGGAAGGGCGGGGGGTGCGGCCCTGGCGGCCTGCGGCTTGGACATCGCGCTGGTCGGCGCATCGCTGCACCAGGCGCCCCCCCGGGCAGCCATCCCCTTCCGCCACCTAGCCCTTCTAAGAATCTGAATTTATTCTGTTTTTGTGGGAGCTTAGGTGATATTCCCCACAATCCTCCCCATACAAGGGCGGACGTGTGGGGAACGGGCCGCTGTAGATCGTCCGGCAGGCGTGGCACGCCGGACACACGGTATGGCGCTGCCGGCGTCTTTGGAACCCTGTCGTGACGTCACGTCCAAGCCGTCACGATGCGCGGCAATCTCCCCTCGCGCTCGGAATCCGGCTTGGCTAGAATCCACTTCATGACCACCTCGCCCGAGCCCAAGAACTGGCAACACCGCCTCTACCAGCCCGCCGTGATCGATGGATGGTCGGTAGAGGTGTGGAACCCGATGACCAAGGCGTGGCAGCGAAGCGGCTCCGATCCCCATTGGCCGGCGGACTACAAAGCCGCCGCCCTCGAATGGGTGGAACTGGCGAACGAAGACCAGCGCGAGCGCACCGCCGCCGTGGTCGCTGCGCTGGCCGCCTGACATGGAACGCGCCGCGCTCGAAACCCGATGGATCGTGCTCGGCACGGACGGCCGCCACGTCACGATGGGGCGGTACACGGACCCCACGCCCCAAGAGGTGGAACAGGCCGAGCGCGGCCTTGCGGCGCAGGGCTTGGCGGGATGGCTCGCCGTGATGAAGGGCGGCTACTACATCCGCTGCAAGCCGTCCCTCATGATGGTCCGGCCGCTGGCGAACCCGGCCCGCCCGTTCGAGGAAGCCGCCGCCGAGTTCGAGGCGAAGCGCATGGCGACGCTCGCCAGCGTCGCCAGCTAGGCGTGCCGCCGCGGCGGGATGGTTGATCGCCTCACGCCCGAAGCGCGCAGCCGCAACATGGCTGCGATCCGCGGCAAGGATACGGCGCCGGAGCTTGCCGTCCGGCGCATGCTGCACGCGATGGGCTACCGCTTCCGGCTGCACCGCCGCGACCTTCCTGGCTGCCCTGACATAGTGCTCCCGCGGCACGGCGAGGCGATCTTCGTGCACGGCTGCTTCTGGCACCAGCACAAGGGCTGCGCGCACGCGCCACGGCCGGCGTCACGCACCTCCTATTGGCTGCCGAAGCTGGCCGCGAACGTGGCGCGTGACGAATGCAATCAGCGTGAACTGCGCCCCCTGGGTTGGGGCGTCATCGTCGTGTGGGAATGCCAAGTGCGGCGCGATGCCAGTGCGGTCGCAAGGTGCCTGCAACGCCTCCTTGCAACCGACTAGCGGCCGGCGCCTTCTTCGCCCTCGTGAGGCCCCATAAAGCGGTCGCCGTTGAAGTGGATGAGGTGATCGGGGTCATCGGCGATCCAGACTTCCGTTTCCCAAGAGATGTCGGCCGCTTCCTTCCGGAAGTCGCGCTTGCCCTGGAAGGCGGTCACATAGACGCGCCCTGCCTTCACGTCCTTCATGGCCTGCCGCAGCACTTGATGCCGCACGGGCGTGAGCGGGTTCGATGAGTGCACCGCTTCGATGAGGAAGAGCCACTTCTTCGAAGGCGAGTAGGCGATGATGTCAACGAGCTTCTGGCCCTTGATGAAATCGGGCACGTTGAGTTCGCGAAGCCTCGCGTGATGAATGAGCTTCCGGGCCTCGCCTCCGTCGCCCTTCTTCTTCGCCGCGTCGGCGATGTAGAGCACTTCGGCATCCGGCGCGAAGCGGCCGAGAAAGCCGTTGACGCATGCGCGTTGCAGGTCGTTGTGCGGGCCGGGTGAGAGGGTGAGCGTGACCCCGCCCGGCAGGGTGATCTCTACGGCACTCTTCCGCCTGCGCTCGGCTGCGGCCTTGGCAAGATTAGGCACCAGTTCCCGATACCGCGCGAGCGCCGCGGGCCACTCCGGCGTGCCGTAGGCACGAACAAGCGCAAGGCCCTCCAAAGAGAGGGAATGGCCGCGGGTCGGATCGTTGATCGGTGCGTTCGGGTCTTTGGCGCTGGCGACCACCAGGCCGTGCGCCTCAAGGTGAATGAGGTTCTGCCGCTTCACGTCATCATATGAAGAATCGGCATAGTTCGTGCCGTAATGCTGATTCCAGAATGCCTGTATCTGCCGCTGACTAAGCGGCTTCGTCGTCCCGTCCTCCAGCCATGACCGCGCCGCGCTCCAAGGGTCGCCGGGCTTCAAGTGCGCGACGGCAAGCAACGCCCAAGGGGTCCGCTTCTGGTGCATCGCGGTCATGCTGCGAAGGTCAACGCCAGCGTCCTTCAACAGCGTTTGCGCCTGCCGCGTCATCACCTCGATAGGGCTTTCGTTGATGAGCGACGGCGCCGCGTCCGCGGGTCGTTGAGGGCGTCTGGGCACTGTGGTTGTCTCCATAGCGCGCATCGCCTGCCGGCCAAGCGCCAAGGCCATGAGGGGAGAGACGGCATTCCCGATCTGCTCGGTTTGCTCATACCGTTTGCCGGTGAACTCGAACCAATCGGGAAACCCTTGAAGGCGTGCGCCCTCTCGAACCGTCAGCATGCGGCGCCGGCCGTCAGGCAGTCGGACGCGATGCATATCCGCCGTGGCCGCTCCAAGGTTCCGGCACGTCAGGGTGCGCGCGGGCTTGTCCAGGTGAAGATCGCGCGGCGTGACGCAATGGCTCTTGCGCTCATACTCGGCGATGTAGCGGTCCATGGATTCAGTCAGGAACTTCGCGTCATCGGGGATCGTGTGCGCCGTGTCTCCGATGGCCGTCCCAGCGGTGACAGGTTCCTCAACGACAGGATCGGGCCATTCCCATCCGCCGCGGTGCGCGACGATGACAACGCGCTCCCGGTTTTGCGGCGCGCCGTAGTCACGCGCGTTGAGCAAGCGCGCATCCACTTCGTAGCCAAACCGCTTTAGCTCATCGGCAACCTTGCCCAAGTAGTCCCGGTTGCGGAACAGCAAGCCGCGGACATTCTCGATGATGGCCACCTTCGGCCGCAGTCTGGCAACAGCATCAAGGAAAATCGGAAAGCCGTCCCGCGTGTCACGCTGGCCGCGCTGATAGCCGATTTGGCTGAAAGGCTGACACGGCGGCCCGCCCACGATCAGGTCAACCGTGCGCCCGTTCGCTTCCGGCATTCCAAGATCAAGCATGACCTGATCGCAGCCGCCCGCGAGGTTCGCCTCATAGGATCGGGCGGCAGGCGCTTTCATCTCGAAACCGTGCGTCCGAAACCCCGCAGCCTCGAAGCCAAGCCCGAGGCCGCCGCACCCTGCGAAAAGATCAATGCCAAACGGGCTGCCTTCCGCCAGGGAAGGCCGTGGAATGGAGGTGTTCAGCCAGTCCTTCCACGCCGCATGACTGCGGAATGCACGCTTCGTTGTATTGGAAAGCAAGTCAGGTTGATGGGAGCGGCGAATCGGCATCTGTAACACCATAGCATAACCTGGAGCGGCACGCCCTGGCGGCGCTGGCCGAGCGGGATTGCGGTGCGGCCGGCATGGCACGCGACCATTTGGCCGATGAACAGGTTAACGAGCCTGTGGCGGCATGGACAGGCAGGGCCGGTGCGGTCCTTGCGGCAGGGCGTGCCGTCCGCGGGCCGGTCGGGCCACTCGGCCGCGATGAACCGGCGAAGACGGGCATCGCCACACAGCTAGCCGAACCAGCCAAGCATCCACCGCTTCAACATGCCCAGGATTTGGAGCCATGTTTCGAGCGGCGCGAAGGGCAAGGTGAAAACCAGGACCGTGACGCATATCGCGAAGGTCCAAATGCCGATCCAGATTGCGAGCATCACCAGCTTTGTCGGCGTGTCCCAACCGGCGATGTCCTTCCGGCGCTCGGCGAGCGGGCGCTCATCGTTGTCGCCCTTCATGAATACGAGAAGAATGCGGTCGAGGATCGCCACGGCCGCCGCCTACTGTCGCATCGGCCGGCTTCTCCCGTTCACGGGTCCGCGCCGGGCGTGGGTGGCGCTGCTCGGAGCCCGAGCGGCGCCACCGCGCCCCACACCGCAGCCCCGTTCGGCCAGAACCCCCGAACGGCGCTCGCCCGCCTACTCCGCCGCCGCTGCTGCCGTCGCCGGCGTGGCCGGGCCCCAGCTTTGCAGCACCGGCAGCACTTCCTTGGCGAATAGCCGCAGCCCGCGCTCGGCCACCTCCATCGGCGTGCCGCCGAAGCGGAAGGCGATATTCGCCTCGAACGTGCCCAGCAGTTTCCGCCGCGCTTCCATGCCGCGCAGGATCTTGTCCGGCGACCCCCAGCTGGCGGCCTGCATGAAGCCCTTCACCGCGCCGGCGATGCCATCGCCGGATTTGCGGGCCAGGTCTGCCTTCTGCTGGTAGCTGTCATAGCCCTTCACCGAAGCGAAATGCTCGCCCAGGAATTCGTAGTGGTGGAAATTGCTCTCGACGAATTTGCCCTGGTACTGCCGGGCCTCGTCCTCACAGGCGGCATCGTCCGGGCCGCAGATCACGAACTCGGTCAATAGCGGCGCCGGCGGTTCGGTGCCGTGGTATTGCCGGTGCAGCGCGCGGCCGCGCTCAATCATCGGCTGGCGCATCTCCCACGGCCGGTCGGCGAACATCACCAGATGCGCGCCCAGCTTGGCGGCGGAATTGATCGAATCCTCGCTGGACGCCACGGCATAGACGCGGCCGTCGAAGCTGTATTGCGGGCGCGGCCGCAGCTCAATCCGCGGCTGGCGGTAGTGCTTGCCGTTGCCTTCCATGAAGCCGGTCCGCAGCGCGTCCAGGATCATCGCCGCCGATTCATCGAAGCGTTCGCGGCTTTCGTCCATGTTGATGCGGAAGGCGTCGAATTCGCGCTTGGCCAGCCCGCGGCCCATGCCGAAGCGCAGCCGGCCCTTGCACAGCATATCCAGCGTGGCGGCGTTTTCCGCCACCCGGATCGGGTCGTGCCAGGGCAGGATGACGGCGGCGGTGCCGACATCGATATGCGGGTACTTGGCTGCCAGCCAGGTCATCAGCTGGATATTGTCGGGCACGAAGGAATAATCGTTGAAGTGGTGTTCGGCCGACCACAGGCAGTTGAAGCCGCTATCGGCGGCGATGGAGGCGAGGCGCAGTTCCTCATCCCAGACGCGTTGATCGGTGCAGTTGTCCCAGCCATAGCTGGCGAACACCATCATCATGCCGACATCCATGGCGGCTCTCTCCCTTTGGCGTTGCTTGGGCCGCGCGCCATCGGCCGGCGGCCTTCCGGGCGAAGAGTGCGGGCCGCCGCGCGGCCTGTCCAGATGGTGGGGGAAGGTTATATTTGCCCTCGGTCGCCGGGCGCAGGCCTGCGGTGTGATGGGCTGCGCGGCACGCGGCACAGCCGCTTGCCGTTCACCTCACTTGGCGCCGCGCTCGTACCAGCCGCGGCTGGCCATCACCAGGTGGACGACGGAAAGCATCACCGGCACCTCCACCAGCACGCCGACCACGGTCGCCAGGGCGGCACCCGATTCGAAGCCGAACAGGCTGATCGCTGCCGCCACGGCGAGTTCGAAGAAATTGCTGGCGCCGATCAGCGCCGAGGGGCCGGCGACATTGTGCGGCGACCCGCATTGCCGGTTCAGCAGATAGGCCAGCCCGGCATTCAGATAGACCTGGATGAGGATGGGCACGGCCAGCAGCAGGATCACCAGCGGCTGGTCCAGGATCTGCCGGCCCTGGAAGCCGAACAGCAGCACCAGCGTGGCCAGCAAGGCGAGCAGGGAGGGCGGCTGCAGCTTCTGCAGGACTCGCTGCAAGGCAGGCTCGCCGCCTTGGGCGAGCAGGGCGCGCCGCCACAGCTGCGCGGCGATGACCGGCACGATGATATACAGCACGACCGAAAGCAGCAGCGTGTCCCAGGGCACGGTGATGGCGGACAGGCCCAGCAGCAGCCCGACCACGGGCGCGAAGGCCACCACCATGATGGCGTCGTTCAGCGCCACCTGGCTGAGGGTGAAATTCGGCTCGCCATCGGTCAGCCGGCTCCAGACGAAGACCATTGCCGTGCAGGGCGCGGCTGCCAGCAGGATCAGCCCGGCGATGTAGCTGTCGATCTGCCCTTCCGGCAGCCAGGGGCGGAACAGCCCGCCGATGAACAGCCAGCCCAGCAGCGCCATGGAAAACGGCTTGACCAGCCAGTTCACCCCAAGGGTGACGGCGATGCCGCGCCAATGCCGGGCGACCTGCGCCATGGCGCCGAAATCGACCCGCAGCAGCATCGGCACGATCATCAGCCAGATCAGCAGCGCGACGGGGATATTCACCCGCGCGACCTCCAGCCCGCCCAGTGCGCGGAACAGGCCGGGCAGCACGGCGCCCAAGCCAATGCCGGCCAGGATGCAGAGCGCGACCCAAAGCGTGAGGTAGCGCTCGAAGCCGCCCATGGTCGCCTTGCGGCGCGGCAGGGCGGTCGCGGCCTGGTCCGGTGCACTCATGTCGCGGTCTTCCGTGGGGGGAGGGTGGGGCGCGCGCCGCCTGGCCAGGGCCCGGTGTCAGGCATGGGCGGGGCCGCGGTCCCGCGGCAGCCGCCAGACCAGCGCGGTGCAGATCGCCAGCATCAGGCCGGCGCCGAGCAGGCAGGCCACGAGCCCGCCCAGCCCGTACAGCAGGCCCGAGAGCAGGGTGCCGGCGAAGCGCCCGGCGGCATTGGCGGCATAGTAGAAGCCGACATCCTCGGCCGCCTTTTCGCTGCCCGCATAGGCCAGCACCAGATAGGAATGCAGCGCGGAGTTCACCGCGAAGGCCAGCCCGAACAGGCCAAGCCCGATGACGACGACAAGGTCCGGGCGGCCGATCGGCGCCCACAACGCTGCCGCCAGCAGCAGCGGGACCATGGTCAGCGCCAGGGCCCAGAGCCGCGCGGCCGGCACCTCCGCGCTCAGCCCATCCGCGCTGCGCCGGACGAGGCCGGGGGCGGCGGCCTGCACCAGCCCGTAGCCGATGGTCCAGAGCGCGAGGAACCCGCCGACCATGGCGAAGCTCCAGCCCTGGGCGTACAGAAACACCGGCAGGCCGACCACGAACCAGACATCGCGGGCGCCGAACAAGACCATGCGCGCCGCCGCCAGCAGGTTGACGCCGCGGCTTTTGCCGAAGAACGCGCGGATCGAGCCAGACGCCTTCGCCCGGCCCAGCAACGGCGGCAGGCAGAGCAGCACGCCCGCCAGGATACACCCCAGCACCGCCGCCATCGCCCAGAGCGCGCCCCGAAAGCCAAGGCCTTCCAGCAGCGCCCCGCCCAGGAAGAAGCCGACGCCCTTCATGGCGTTCTTGCTGCCGGTGAACCAGGCCACCCAGCGGAACAGCCGCCCGTCGGCCGCCCCCGCCGTCAGCTTGATGGCAGCTTTGCTGGCGGTCTTGGTCAGGTCCTTGGCGATGCCGCAAATGCCTTGGGCGCCGACAACCCAGGCGATGGACAACGCCTCCCCCCAGCCCGGCGCCAGGGCGGAGAGCATCAGGAAGCCAAGGATCTGGGTCGCCAGGCCGATCGCCAGCATGCGGGAGATGCCATACCGCGTCGCCAGCCAGCCGCCGATCAGATTGGCGCCGATGCCGGCGGCCTCATACAGCAGGAACAGGAAGGCCAGGACGAAGGGCGAATAGCCGAGCTGAAAGAAGTGCAGCAGCACCAGCATCCGCAGCGCGCCATCGGTCAGGGTGAAGCCCCAATAGGCTGCCGTCACGATGGCGTAGTTGCGCGCCGCGGCCTGCCCGGCCGGGGCGATGAGGGCGCTGCTGCGCATGGTCAGACCCCCACCCGTTGCAGATGGCAGGCGAGGTCCACCATGCGGCAGGCATAGCCCATCTCGTTGTCGTACCAGGCGTAGACCTTCAGCAGCGTCGCGTCGGTGACCAGCGTGCTCGGGGCGTCGACGATGGCGCTACGGGTGTCATTGGCATAATCGGCCGAGACCAGCGGGCGCGTCTCATAGCCCAGGATGCCGGCCAGGGGGCCGGTCGCGGCAGCCTGGAACAGCCCGTTCACCTCCGCTGCGGTGGTGCCGCGCCGCAGTTCAAACACGCAATCGGTCAGCGAGGCGTTCAGCACCGGCGCGCGGATGGCGTGGCCGTCCAGCCGGCCCTGCAATTCGGGATAGATCAGCCCGATGGCGGTGGCGCTGCCGGTGGTCGTGGGTTGCAGCGAGAGCAGGGCGGACCGCGCCCGGCGCAGGTCCTTGTGCGGCGCATCGACCACGACATTCGTATTGGTCGGGTCGTGGATCGTGGTGATCTGCCCGTGCCGGATCCCGATCGCCTCATGGATCACCTTGACCACCGGGGCGAGGCAGTTGGTGGTGCAGGAGGCAGCAGTGACCAGCCGGTGCGCGGCCGGATCGTAGCGCTGCTCGTTCACGCCCACGACGATGTTCAGCGCCGAGCCGTCCTTGACCGGGGCGGCGACGATCACCCGCTTCGCGCCCCGCCGGAAATAGCCTTCCAGCCGATCCCGCTGCAGGAATTTGCCGGTGCATTCCAGCACGATGTCGCAGCCGAGATCGCCCCAGGGGACCTCCGCCGGGTCGGCCGCCGCGGTGAAGCCGAGGCGGCGGTCCCCGATGCGAAGGCCGTCTGCGTCTTCGGCCGCGATGGGCGCCCGCCAACGGCCATGGACGCTGTCGAACGCCAGCAGATGCGCCGCCGCTTCGGTGCCGCCCTTCAGCTCGTTCACATGCACGATGTCGAGCCGGTTGCCCGCCCGGGGGTCGCTCTCCTCGCGCCAGACCCCGCCCAGGGCGGCCCGGACGACCAGCCGGCCGATGCGGCCGAGGCCATTGATGCCAACCCGCATGTCAGCGCACCGCCGCGCCGGCCAGGGCGCCGCCGCCCAGCCGATCAAGCCGCGCCTTCAGCGCCAGGCGATCGAGGGCGGCGAAAGGCAGGTTGACGAAGCTGTCCAGCCGCCGCCGCAGCCCGGCGTAAAGCTCGCCCAGCAGCAGGCTTTGTTCGGGCGCGCTGCCGGCAAAGCCCGCCGGGTCCGGCAGCGGCCAATGGGCGGTAACGGCGGTCTGCGCAAAATCCGGGCAGGGCTCGTGCGCGGCGATGTCGCAGAGCGCGATCACGAAATCCATCCGCGCCGCATCCGGGCCGCTGAAGACGTCCCAGGACTTGCTGTGCAGCCCGGCCACGTCGTGGCCGAGGCGCCGGAGCAGATCGAGCACCTCCGGCAATGGCGCCGCCGCCGGTGCGGAGCCGGCGGAATAAGCCCGGAACCGCGCCCCGCCAAGCCGATGCAGCAGGGCTTCGGCCAGGATCGAGCGGGCCGAGTTCCGGGTGCAGAGAAACAACACGTTGAAGCCAGGGATCATGGCCTGTGTCGCCGAGCCCGGCGGGGCGGCGGGCGCGGCGGGATCGGGAGCAGCGCCACCGCAGGTCTCGGCGAGGAAGCCGAGCAGGTCCTGGAGCGGCGCGATCCGGGCGGCGTAGCGGATCTGCCGCCCCTGCCGCGTGGCGTGCACCAGCCCCGCCCGCTCCAGCCCGCTGAGGTGGAAGGAGGCGGTCGAAGCGGCAAGACCGAGCTGGCTGGCGATCTCCCCGGCCGGGAGGCCGTCCCGGCCGGCGCCGACCAGCAGGCGAATGACAGCAAGGCGGCTTTCCTGGGCGAGGGCGGCGCAGATCTCGGCGACGTGATTGAATTCCATGTTTCCATATAAATGGAAAAATGGAATTCGGCAAGCTAAACCACTTAGAGGAGTCGCTTGGTCGCGGGATTCAGCGCCTTCGGCGATCGCGCCTCAACGCATCCCGCTTTCGCCCAACCGAGCGACGGCCTCCGCCTGGCCCCTGCGGGCGCGCAAAGCCCGATACCAGCGGTCAAATCCCTTGACCGCTGGTATTGTTTCTTCGGGCCATCAATCGCCGGTCGGAAACCCCCGGTTTGCTGAGGCGCGCTGCGTTGGCCGCGACGGCTGCTCGGCATTGGCCTGGCGGCCCCGCCGCCGCTCAGACCGCCCGGCGCCGCCGAAAGAGGCCAAGGCCCAACAGCCCGGCGCCCAGCAGGGCCGCGGTGGTGGGTTCGGGGATTGGCTCGTTCAGCGTGACGTCGAAGGCCACCGTGGTCTGCGACGCACCACCGGTGCTGGTCAGGGCGAGGCTGATGGTATCGGGGAAGGCGCCGATCGGCATCGCCGAAGGGTTCCAGGAACCGCAGGGCCAAGCGCCGCCGCCAGAACAGGGGCTGGTGCCAACCCCGGTCAGCGCCGTCGTCGCCAAGGACCCGCCGACGCCATACAGGGCCTGCATCGCCGTCAGGTCAAAGAACATCTGCACGCTGCCGTTGGTCGTACCTTGGCGGAATTCCCGGTAGGCAAAGTCGTAACTGGTGCCCGAACCGACGCCGCCGGGCAGGTTGCTGTAGGACCCGGTCCCGCCCTGGCTGGTGCCGTTGGACGACAGGACGGTGAGCTGAGCCGGACCTAGAGAGGGGTACAGCCAGGCGGTGAAATCGCCGCTCATGCCCCAGGTGGTCATAGAAGCCTTGCCATCGGTGGCGCCGACGGAGGAAGCCGCCTGGTAGCGATTGGCGCCCAGGCCGAATTTAACCACCTCATAGCCCACGACATCGGCGCCGCCCTGCATCGACAAGCCAATCGCCAGGATGCGGTCGCCGACGGCGAAAGCCCCGTTGGAATAGGCGCCCGGCGCGAAGCCGGGCGCGGCGCTGGCACTGACCTGGTCCTGGTTGCCGGTGATGGGGTTGTTGTTCCAGGTGAAAACGGATTGGTAGATATCGAAGCTGCGCGTGGTGCTGTCATCCGCCCAGATGCCCGATTGCAGGGAGTTGCCAACCTGCGTCCAGCCATTCCAGGACGTACCGCCATTGATATCGATGGCGCCAGCGGCGACGGGGAAGAGCGCGCCGGCCAGAGCGAAGGCGCCGGCGGCGAGGAAATTGCCGGCATCGCGCATCGACCCGCTCAGCCCCAGCGACCATTGCGTGGCCTGCCGTTGCTGCCGGGCCGCCTTCGGGTCGCGCTGCATAATCATCAGATGAATACAAAATAACTCCAAAAATCTTCCGGATAATAGGAAGATTTTTGGCGTATTTACGAAAAATAAAGCTGTTGCAACCCGGCGTCTTAACAAAACGCTTTTGCAAAGCCGGACGAGACGGGTTGGCGCCAGGCGACGCCTCTCGGAAGCCTGCTACAGCTCAGCCGCCAGACCCCCGGTCAAATGCTTTGACCGTCGGTATTCGCTTTTTTTGGCCCTGAAGCGCCGGGTGGAGACCTCCGGTTTCCCAAAGCAATATCCGTTCAGACAGAATCGTCTGAACGGATCTCTTGCTCGAGAAAAAAGTGATTTCAGAGCAGCCTCCGTTCAGAGCAGCCTCCGTCCTGATGGATCATCGTGCGATCCATCAGGACGGAGGCCGCTCTTAGAGCATGCTGCGTTCACATGCGTTCACGCACCCTGCTCTAACTCTTGCTGGTCGCGGGATTCAGCGTTTTCGGCGATTCCGCCTCAACGCATCCCGCTCTAGGCGCGCGGCGTTGGCCGCGACGGCTGCGCGGCACTGGCCGCGGCGCCCGTTCGGGCGCTCGGCACAAGTCAAAGCAGCGTGCCGCAGGTAGGCGATGCGGCGGCCGCCGACCCGGAGGCTTCGGGCGGCGAAGCCCGCTTCCCGCACCCCCTGCCGGCCACGGCGATCACTGCCCGGCGTCGGAGGCGCAGGCTGGCGCGCCCTACACCGTCAGCAGCCGCCGCACCGCCTCATCGTCGAGCGTCTCGACCGTGCCGGCCAGGGCCACTTCGCCGCGCACCATCACCGCGATGCGGTCGGCCAGGTCGCGGGCGAATTCGTAGTATTGCTCCACCAGCACCACGGCGAAGCCTTTCTCCTGCGCCAGCAGGCGGATGACGCGGGCGATGTCCTTGATGATGTTGGGCTGAATGCCCTCGGTCGGTTCATCGAGGATCAGCAGGCGCGGCTGCGCTGTCAGCGCCCGGGCGATGGCCAGCTGCTGCTGCTGCCCGCCGGAAAGATCGCCGCCCCGCCGGCGAAGGAACTGCTTGAGGATGGGGAACAGCGCGAACACCTCCTCCGGCACCTTGGCGCCGCGCGGCGCGGCGGCCAGCGCGGTTTCCAGATTCTCCTGCACCGTCAGGAAGGGGAAAATCTCCCGCCCCTGGGGCACGTAGCCGATGCCCGCCCGCGCCCGTTCTGAGGGCGGCAAGCCGGAGATGTCCTTGCCCTCCCATAGGATTCGCCCACCTTGGATGCGCTCCAGCCCCAGGATCGCGCGCATCAGGGAGGATTTGCCCACGCCGTTGCGGCCCAGCACGCAGGTGATGCGACCTGGCTCGGCGGTCAGTGACACACCGCGCAGGCAGCGGCTGGCGCCGTAGGACAGGTCAATGGCATCGACGCTCAACATGTCTTACCTGCCGAGATAGACTTCGATGACCCGGGGGTCGTTCTGGACATGGTCGATGCTCCCTTCAGAAAGCATCGCGCCTTCGCACAGCACCGTGACCTTGCAGCCCAGGGCACGGACGAATTCCAGGTCGTGCTCGACGACGACGACGCTGCGTTCGCCGGCGATGCGACGGAGCAGGTCGGCGGTATGTTCGGTCTCCTGGTCGGTCATGCCGGCGACCGGCTCATCGACCAGCAGCAGCTCCGGGTCCTGCATCAGCAGCATGCCGATCTCCAGCCATTGCCGCTGGCCATGGCTCAGCACCCCGGCGCGATCGCCGAGGCGGGAGGTCAGGCCGATTTCCTCGGCCACACCTTCGATCCGCCGGCGGGTCGCGGGGCTGAGGACCCAACGCAGACAGGCCAGCGGCCCGCGCGGCGCCTTGCAGGCGAGTTCCAGGTTCTCAAACGCGGTCAGCGCATCGAACATGGTGGGCTTCTGGAACTTCCGGCCGATGCCGAGTGTGGCGATCGCCGCCTCATCCAGCCGGGTCAGGTCGTGTTCGCGGAAGCGCACCGTGCCGGCGGTGGGGCGCGTCTTGCCGGTGATGACATCCATCATCGTGGTTTTGCCGGCGCCGTTCGGCCCGATGATGGCGCGCAGCTCTCCGGCCTCGACGATCAACGACAGGTCGTTCAGCGCCTTGAAGCCGTCGAAGACGACGGAGACGCCATCGAGGTAGAGGATCGGGTTGCCCGCGCCGCCGCTCATGCCCGCTTCTCCCGGCTGAACAGGCCGATCAGGCCGCGCGGCAGGAACAGGGTCACGGCCACGAACAGGCCGCCGAGGGCAAAGAGCCAGAGATCGGGCGCGACCGTGGTCAGCCAGGTCTTGAGCGCATTGACCGAGAAGGCGCCGAGGATCGCGCCGATCAGCGACCCGCGGCCGCCGACGGCGACCCAGATCACCGCCTCGATCGAATTGCCCGGGGAGAATTCCCCGGGGTTGATGATGCCGACCTGCGGCACATAGAGCGCGCCGGCCAGCCCGGCGATCATGGCGGAGAGGACGAAGACGAACAGCTTGTGCTGCGTCACGTCATAGCCGAGGAAGCGCACCCGGCTTTCGGCATCGCGGATCGCCACCAGCACCCGGCCGAGCTTCGAGGCGGCGATGCGCCAGCAGAGCAAGAGCGAGACGAGCAGCAGCGCGAGGGAGGCATAGTACAGGACCGCCCGGGCATTGGCGGTCTGCAACGGCATGCCCAGCAACTCCTTGAAATCGGTGAAGCCGTTATTGCCGCCGAACCCCATGTCGTTGCGGAAGAAGGCCAGCATCAGCGCATAGGTCATCGCCTGGGTGATGATCGAGAGATAGACGCCGGTGATGCGGCTGCGGAAGGCGAGGAAGCCGATGATCAGCGCCAGCAGCCCGGGCACCACCATCGCCATCAGCATGGCGTAGGGGAAATACTCGAAGCCCAGCCAGTACCAGGGCAGCTCCTTGTAGCCGAGGAAGACCATGAAGTCCGGCAGTACCGGGTGCCCATAGACCCCGCGCGTGCCGATCAGCCGCATCAGGTGCATGCCCATCGCATAGCCGCCGAGCGCGAAGAAGGCGCCATGGCCCAGAGAGAGGATGCCGGCGTAGCCCCAGGCGAGGTCGATCGCCAGGGCGAGGACCGCATAGGTGATCCACTTGCCGCCGATACTGACGATGAAGTCGGACACATGCAGCGCGCTATCGACCGGCAATTGGTTCAGCACCGGCAGCATGGCGAGGATGAGGATCGCGGCCATCAGCAGCAGGCGGAGGGCCAGCCGCGCGGTCCCCCGCTCCGGGGCGGGCGTCTCGGCGGGCGTCATGCCTCGGCCGCCCGGCCCTTGAGGGCGAACAGCCCACGCGGGCGCCGCTGGATGAACAGCATGATCGCCACCAGCACGAAGACCTTGGCCAGCACCGCGCCGGCATAGGGCTCCAGCACCTTGTTGATGATGCCGAGGGTCAGCGCCCCGACCAGCGTGCCGAACAGCGACCCGACGCCGCCGAAGACGACGACCATGAAGCTGTCGATGATGTAGCCGGTGCCGAGATTGGGCGAGACATTGTCGATCTGGCTGAGCGCGACGCCGGCCAGCCCGGCCAGGCCAGACCCGAATGCAAAGGTCAGCGCATCGACCCGCCCGGTGCGGATGCCCATGGTCGCGGCAATGCGCCGGTTCTGTACCACCGCGCGCATCTCCAGGCCCAGCCGGGTGAAGCGGATCGCCGCCACCACCAGCAGGAAGACCAGGATGCCGAACAGGATGATCCAGAGCCGGTTCTGCGTCATCGCGATGCCGCCGGGCAGCAGCAGCGTGCCCTGCATCCAAGGCGGCGAGATCACCTCTCGATTCTGCGCCCCGAACCCCAGCCGGATGGCCTGCTGCAGCACCATGCCGACGCCGAAGGTCATCAGCAGCGTCTCCAGCGGGCGGCCATACAGATGGCGGATGAAGCCGCGTTCCAGCAGCGCGCCGACCGCCGCGGTGATCAGGAAGGCCGCCGGGATCGCCAGCGGCAGCGCCCAGGGCGCGAACGGCGTGCCGCGCAGCGCTTCCTGGACCAGGAAGGTCGCATAGGCACCCAGCATGACGAACTCGCCATGCGCCATGTTGATAACGCCCATCACCCCGAAGGTAATGGCCAGCCCGAGCGCGGCCAGCAGCAGGACCGAGCCGAGCGAGAGCCCCTGGACGAAGGTTTCTGCCGCGCGCCGGTAGGCGAGGGAGCGATCAATTTCCGTCAGCGCGACGTCGATCGGCGCGGCCAGCGAGGCATCCGCCGCCTTGGCCTTGAGGAGGATCTCACGCGCCTCGGTACTGCCGGCGTGCCCCAGGGTGGTGATCGCCTGGCGCTTGGCCTCGGCCTCGGTCCCGGCGAGCTGGGCGGCGGCCAGCGCCAGGCGGAGCTTTTCCTTGATCGCCGGGACAGTCTCGCGCGCCAGCGCGGTGTCGATCAGGCGGATATTCTCGGCGCTCGCGCTGCGGAAGACCGCATCGGCGGCGGCTGCCCGTTCCGTGGCATCCGGCGAGAGGAGCTGCAACTGGCCGAGCGCGCTGCGCAGGGCCGAGCGGACGCGGTTGTTCAGGCGGACCGGCTCGGCGCCATCGGCCGGGGCGGCGGCGCCGGTCGCCGCATCGACCGCGGCATTGCCCTGGCCGAGCAGAATGCGACCATCGCCGGCGCGCAGCAGCGTGCCGTCCTGTAGGGCCTTGAGGATGGGGAGGCCGCGGGGATCGCCGCTGGCGCCCAGTTTCTCGACGGCGCTCGCCGTCTCACCGAAGCTGGCGCCAAGGCCGGGGAGGGCGGCGACAAATCCTTCCTGGGCGCGCCCGGAGGTCATGAGCAGAAGCGCGAGGAAGCAACTCAGCAGAAAGCGTTTCATGCGACCCTACCGGGGCTTGGCTGGCGCCAGGTCAGGCGTCGCTGTGCCTCCTTGTTGGCCCGAGCTGGGCAAAAGAAAAGACCCCGGGCTTTGGCCCGGGGTCTCTCGGGCGTCAGCCCTTCTTGCGGTTGGCATTTTCCGGGATGAACTGCGACCAGTTCTCGGCCGGGACGGCGTTCGGGGTTTTCCAGACGATGTTGAACTGCCCATTGGCCTGCACTTCGCCGATGAGGACCGGCTTCGACAGGTGGTGATTCGGCAGCATCGTCTCCTCATAGCCGCAGGGCGCCATCAGCTTCTGGCCGATCAGCGCCGGCGTCACCTGCGCGACCGCCGTGGTGCCGGCCTGCTTCACCGCGTTCATCCACATGCGGAAGCCGGTATAGGTGGCCTCCATCGGGTCGTTGGTGACGCGCTTCGGGTTCTTGATGTAGGCCTGCCAGAGCTTGATGAACTCCTCGTTCGGCGCGCCCTTGATCGACATGAAGTAGTTCCAGGCGGCCAGGTACCCGACCAGCGGCTTGGTATCGATACCGGCCAGCTCTTCCTCGCCGACCGAGAAGGCGACGCAGGGGATGTCCTCGGCCTTGATGCCCTGGTTGCCCATCTCGCGGTAGAAGGGGACGTTCGCATCGCCATTGATGGTGGACACGATCGCCGTCTTCTTGCCTTCCGAGGCGAAGCGCTTCACGCGGCTGACGATGCCCTGCCAGTCGCTGTGCCCGAAGGGGGTGTATTCCTCCATGATATCGGCATTGCCGATGCCCTTGGAGTTCAGGAAGCCGCGCAGGATGCGGTTGGTGGTGCGGGGATAGACGTAATCGGTGCCGAGCAGGACAATGCGCTTGGCCTCGCCGCCATCCTTCGACATCAGGTATTCCACCGCCGGGATCGCTTGCTGGTTCGGCGCGGCGCCAGTGTAGAAGATGTTCGGGCTTTCTTCCTCGCCCTCATACTGCACGGGGTAGAACAGCAGACCCTTCAGCTCCTCGAACACCGGCAGGACGGATTTGCGGGACACCGAGGTCCAGCAGCCGAAGGTCACATCCACCTTGTGGACGGCCAGCAGCTCGCGTGCCTTTTCGGCAAAGAGCGGCCAGTTGGAAGCGGGGTCGACCACCACGGCTTCCAGCTTGCGCCCCAACAGGCCGCCCTGGCTGTTCGCGTACTCCACCATCATCAGAACGGTGTCGCGCAGCGCGGTCTCGGAAATCGCCATGGTCCCGGACAGGGAGTGCAGCACGCCGACCTTGATCGGGGCGCCCTGCGCCCAGGCCGGCTGGATCGCCGGCAGGGCGAGCGCTGCGCCAGCGCCCATCAGGGCGGTGCGGCGGGAGAGGATAGGCGTGTTCGACATTGGGGGTCTTCCTCCTGACGGACCGCCCCGCGAGGGCGGGATGATCATGGGACCGGGCTGTTCTTGCGAAACAGCGATACGGCTGCTCCCAGGAATGCGAGATGCGTGCCAATGCGCCCCTCCCCACACCCCCCCCCGCATTGCCCCGCCCCGCGCCCGCCCTGGCGGCGTTTGGGCAAAAAAAGACCGGCTATCGATCAATTATTGAGCAGGCTTGCGTCGCGCTCGCCCGCCTTGCATGCCCCTTGCATGACCGATCCAGGGACCCCCGCCCATGACCCTCCAGGCCGCGATCATCCCCGTGACCCCCTTCCAGCAGAACTGCTCGCTCTGGTGGAATCCCGAGACAGGCCGCGGCGTGGTCATCGACCCCGGCGGCGATGTGGAGCGCATCCTGGCGGGCATCGAGCAGGTGAAGCTCTCGGTGGATGCGATCCTGCTGACCCATGGCCATATGGACCACGCCGGCGGTGCCGCAGCCTTGCAGGCCGCCCTGCCCGGGACGCCGCCGATCATCGGGCCCGACCGGCGCGATGCCTTCCTGCTGGAAGGTCTGGCCGAACAGGGGGCGAAATACGGCATGGCGGCGCGCGCGGTGACGCCGGATCGCTGGCTCGCCGAGGGCGATAGCGTGGCGATCGGCGGGGAGAGCTTCGATGTGCTGCACTGCCCCGGGCACACCCCCGGGCACATCGTTTTCGTGAACCCGGCGCTGAAACTCGCCATCGTCGGCGATGTCCTGTTCCGTGGCTCGGTGGGCCGGACCGACTTCCCCTATGGCGACCCGGATGCCCTGATCGCGGCGATCACCGAGAAGCTGCTGCCGCTGGGCGATGATATCCGCTTTCTGTGCGGCCATGGCCCGGCCTCCACCTTCGGGGAGGAACGGCAGAACAATCCCTTCCTTCGCTGAGACACGCGGTCATTTGCAGACCGCCGCGCTTGCGGCAGGCTCGGCGCTGGGGGGCAATGGCCATGGCGATAGATGGGGCAAGAGCGCGGCGTAATACCATCGGCGATGCCATGCGGCGGGCTGGCGCCAGGTTCCGGGACCGCCCCGCGCTTCGCTTCGGGGCGCGGGATTGGACCTTCGCGGCGCTCGACCGCGGGGCCACCCGCGTGGCGCGCCGGCTGCTGGCGGCAGGTCTGCAGCCAGGCGATCGGGTGGTCGCCTTCGGCCGCAACTCCGATGCCTATCTGCTGCTCTGGCTGGGCTGCGCCCGCGCGGGGCTGGTGCATGTGCCCACGAATTTCGCGCTGACGGCGAGCGAGCTTGACTACATTGTCCAGCAGTCAGGGGCCACGGCGATCTTCGCCCAGCCCGCGCTGCGTGCGGTTGCCGATGCGGCCGGCAGCACCCTGCTGCGGGGTACGCTGGATGCCGGGGTGGGCGAGGTGGATATCCTGGCCGCGGCGCTCGACCCCGCCTGGGATGACGGGGAGGAGCCGGGCGAGGCGGTGCGCGAGGAAGATCTCGTTCAGTTGCAATATACCTCGGGCACCACGGGCATGCCGAAGGGCGCGATGATGACGCATCGGGCGCTGCTGACCGAATACGCCTCCGTGGCGATCGAGATGGAGATGCGCCGCGACGACCGCGCGCTGGCGGCGCTGCCACTTTATCACACCGCGCAAATGCACGCCTTCACCATGCCGCAAATGCTGCTGGGCGGCTGGACCCTGCTGATCGAAGCGGCGCAGCCGGCCACGGTGCTGGCGCTGATCGAGGGCGAGCTGATCACCAGCTTCTTCGCCCCGCCCACGGTCTGGATCGGCCTGCTGCAGCACCCGGACTGCCCGGGGCGCGACCTCTCCTCGCTGCGGGCCATCTATTACGGCGCGTCCATCATGCCGGTCCCGGTGCTGCACGAACTCCGCGCCCGGCTGCCGGACGCGCGCCCCTTCAACTGCTATGGCCAGAGCGAGATCGCCCCGCTGGCCACTGTGCTGCGGCCGGAGGAGCATGATGCGCGCCCCGGCTCGGTCGGCCGCGCCGTGCTGAATGTCGAGACCCGCGTGGTCGATGCCGAGATGCGCGACATCGCCCCGGGCGAGCGCGGCGAGGTCGTCCACCGCTCCCCGCATCTCTGCCTCGGCTATTGGAACATGCCGGAGGAGACGGCCAAGGCCTTCGAGGGCGGCTGGTTCCATTCCGGCGACGTCGCGACGATCGATGCGGAGGGCTATATCTCCATCGTCGATCGCACCAAGGATTTGATCAATACCGGCGGCGTGCTGGTGGCGAGCCGGGAGGTGGAGGAGGCGCTGTTTACCCACCCCGCGGTCGCCGAAGTGGCGGTCATCGCCGTGCCCGACCCGAAATGGATCGAGGCGATCGCCGCCGTCGTCGTGCTGCGCGCCGACCCGCCCGCCGGGATCGAGGCGGCGCTGCTGGCCCATGCCCGCGCCGCGCTTGCCCCCTACAAGGTGCCGAAGCACATCTTCATCGCCGAGGCCTTGCCGAAGAACACCGCCGGCAAGCTGCTGAAGCGGGAGTTGCGGCTGCTTTATGCCGGCAGCGAAAGCGCGGCGCTGGGCGGCGGGGCAAGGTGACGCGCCTCGCCGCCCTGGCTATGGTCGGCCCGAGGAAACGGAGTGGTGGCGATGGCTGAGGCGCGGCTCGGCGGACATATCCTGGCGGATGCCCTGGTGGCGCAAGGCGTGGAACACGTCTTCTGCGTGCCCGGCGAAAGCTATCTCGACCTGCTCGATGGGCTTTATGCCCAGCGCAACCGCATCGCACTGACCACCTGCCGCTTCGAAGCCGGCGCGGTCCATATGGCGGAAGCCTATGGCAAGCTGACCGGCAAGCCCGGCGTCGCCGTGGTGACGCGCGGCCCGGGCGCCTGCCATGCGGCGATCGGCGTCCATGTCGCCTTCCAGGACAGCACGCCGCTGGTCCTGCTGGTCGGCCAGATCCCCTTCGAGGAAACCGACCGGGAAAGCTTCCAGGAGGTGGACTACCGGAAGATGTTCGCCCCGCTGGCGAAGTGGGTGACGCAGATCGACGACGCCAATCGCATCCCCGAGCTGATGGCGCATGCCTTCGATGTGGCGACCAGCGGCCGGCCCGGCCCGGTCGTGGTGGCGATTTCCGAAGAAATGCAGAAGGCCATGGCGGTGGTCCCCGACCTGCCGCCGGCGGACGTGTTGCCGCCCTATCCGGCCCCCGATGCGGTGCCGCGCATGATGGCGATGCTGCGCAACGCGCAGCGCCCGCTGGCCGTGCTCGGCGGCAGTCGCTGGACGCCGGAAGGCAAGGCGGCGATCCGGGATTTCCTGGTGGCCAATGATATCCCCGTGGCCGTCGGCTTCCGCCGCCAGGGGCTGTTCGATGGCACGCATCCGAACTTCGTCGGCGACCTCGGTGTCGGTGCCGATGCGCAGCTGGTGAAATACGCCAAGGAGTGCGACCTGTTCCTGGCCATCGGCACCCGGATCGGGGAGACGGTGAGCCAGGGCTACACCCTGTTTGATATGGCCGGCAGCAAGCCGATCATCCACGTCTATCCCGATCAGGCCGAAATCGGCCGGGTCTATCGCCCCGCGCTGGGCATCACCGCCGATCTCAACGCCTTCGCGCTGGCCGCGCACGCCGCGGCGCCGATTGCGACGCCGGTCTGGGGCGCCTGGCGCAAGCAGCTGCGCGCGGCGCGCGAAGCCCAGGCCAAGCCGCCGGCCTATGACGGGCCGCTGAACCTGGCGGTTGCGCTGCAAGACCTTGGGCGCGCCTTGCCGGACGACACCATCTTCACGACCGATGCCGGCAACTTCGCCACCTGGCCGACGCGCTTCATGCATGTGGGCGAAAAGCAGGACTTCCTGGGGCCGACCAATGGCGCCATGGGCTATGCGGTGCCGGCGGCGATCGGCGCCAAGGTCACCCATCCCGGGCGCCCGGTCATCGCCTTTGTCGGCGATGGCGGCATGCTGATGACGGGCCAGGAGATCGCCACGGCCTTTCTGGCCGGCGTCGCGCCGGTGATCCTGGTGTTCAACAACGGCATGTACGGCACCATCCGCATGCACCAGGAACGCCATTATCCCGGCCGCGTGTCAGCCACCACGCTGGTGAACCCGGATTTCGCCCGCTTCATCGAAAGCTTCGGCGGCCATGGCGAGATCGTGGAGGCGACCGAGCAGCTGGTACCGGCGGTGCAGCGGGCGCTGGCCAGCGGCAAGCCGGCGGTGGTGGAAATCCGCACCAACCCCGAACAGGTGACAAACCGCCAGACCATCGCCCAGATGCGGGCGCAGGCGACGCGGTAGGGCGGTATCGTCTGAGCCGCACGCATGGGCGATTTCGACCAATGCCCGGTGGGGAGCCGCGTCCCGACGCGGCCCTGCGCCAGGCGCTGCGGGCGATCGGGGACCGGACTCGCCCGCCTTGGCGTCGAGGCATCGTCCCCGGGTCGAGGGTGATGGCGGAGTTGACGATGCTCTCGCTTGGGACAGACGCGGTGAGAGTCGCGACGGCGCCCGCGGGCGCCGTCGTTTCTGCGATGGGCGGTGATTAGGCCTTGCGGCGGATGACGCTGCCGAGGCCAAGCAGGGCCAAGGTGAGAAGGCCCATGCTGGCAGGCTCCGGCACGTTCGTTGTATCGCAGCAAACGTAGCCGACGACGTTGGATCCACTGTAGGTAATTCTAATATCTTGAACCTCCTGGCCAGGGAATGGGAAAAAATCGAACACGTAGCTGGTTGTTGGCGAACCCGCCTGGATCAAATATGAATCTGTCTCTACATACGGAATCCCGTTTTTATAAGACGAAGAAACAGTAAAATCATTTGTTGATCCGAAACCCGATACCAGCAGGCCGGCATTGATCAAATTGACGGGCGAGTGGAAATGATAATCTAATAGAAGGCTTCCGAAACCCCCGGGAGATTCGAACCGGATACAATTCGTCATGCCGGCTGGGCAACTAGCATCTGGACCGGTCTCAGCCGTACCGGTACCTGTAACAGTAGTCGTGCGATCAACTAATCCAGTCGGATTAATGTTATTGTCCGTGACGCTGCCGCCCCCAGTTAGCGGATTAGTGCCCAGGCCTGTTGTCCAATCATCAAAGAGCACCGATGGGGCTGGTGCTGACTGCGCTGCCTGCATACCGCTCATAATGCACATACTAGCAATGACTACTGATACGATCCCGCGCTGCCTGATTCCAGGCTTCCGCCAAAGTCGCGCCATCGAATTGGATTTCATGAACTGCTTCTTTTGCTTGCCGACCGCCGGCGTCGTGCCCAGGTCGACCTCAGAAAAATTTCCAAATGCAGTGCGTTGCATGTCTTCGGCCTTTCGATAATTTGAAGTAGCGACCACATCAGACTTTGATCGCATACCAATGTACTAAACCTAAAAATAATATGAACAAAATCACGATTTAGAGAAAAATATATTCAATTTTTACAAGAATTTTACTTTTATCTAATTCGATAAAGGTTCCTGATTAAAATCATCGCATTTATTTTATTACAAAAAATTTTCTACGCTTGTGAGGCGGCTTGGGGGAGGATGCGGCGTTGCCAGCCGTCATCCGGTTGCGCCGCGGTGGGCCGCCTTTGTCGGGAGGCCCAGACGTCAAGGCCGGCGCGCCGCCCCGCCAGCCACAGCGCAGCAGAAACACTGCGCTGCCCCTTATGGCGAACGCTCGCGGCACACCATGCCCCGGCCCTGGAGCAGGCTTTGTTGATATGGATCAAACGATGATCCATCCGAACGGAGATAACCTGCTTTACCGGCTGGC